>JANYKY010000072.1 GCA_025357975.1 Gemmatimonadaceae bacterium | reverse complement strand
AGCACTGACCGATTGCCTCGGATGCGCGTACTCGTTGATCAGGACCACGCTGCGCCTTCTGGAACGATCCAATTGCCTCATCGATCAATCCCATTTCCGCGAACGCTATCCCAAGATCGTAATGGCTCTCGAAATCCTCCTCGTCCACGTTGCGCGATACTCCCGCCTTGAACTTGTCGAGCATCTCTGCAAAGTCTTTCTGCTCGTTGTTAACGGGCTCCTCATCGTGCGCGATCATGCGGGTTGACGCCGGTGTTCGATTGCGCTCGAGCCACTCGCCCAGATCGATGAAATCGTCATCCGACCTCGGTGAGGACTCATACGAGCTCGACTCTTCCGGTGGATCCACATCGTCGATCAAGTCGAGTCCACCCAACGGACCGCCGCCGTTTCGACTGCCGATTGACGGAACACCGCCAGCCGGAGTGCGGCCAATTGGAAACGGAATCACGCGTGGATCATTTTCCAGTTCGTCTTCGCCCGGCTCGTCGACCATCGGGGCAAGATCAATCGGCGCAATCTCTGGCATTGGTTCGTCCGGTGCCTGCCCATCGACGGCTCCTTCGTCACCGGACTGCAGATGGGCGCCGCGATCATCGGCGCCGGCGTCATCAGTTCCAATAAATCGAAGGTCCTGCGCAATCGTCGGCTCACCCGCCGCTTCAATGCTGGGCGGATCAGCGTCCTTTTCCTCGTCGAGCGCGCTTGATATTTCGGTCGCACGATCGTCGTCTACGAGGGATGTAAGCTCCAGTCCTTCCGGAGTAACGGGGTCGTTTTCTTTTTCCGCCTTCTCTACTTTTTCCGCCTTCTCTATATGAAGCGGGCGCGGTTCGCGAGCCTTCAGTGAAGGGCCGTCATCATCGTCGAAAGCGGGAACCTCCGAGGGCTCGGCGATCGCGGGCGTGTCGAAATCGAGGTCCAGGAAAACCAGACCTTCTTTCTTGCGGAGCCGAGGCGTCGCCGACCGCTTCGGCTTGAAAGAAGGATCGAGCGCTTTCATCCTGTCGATGGTCGCGGTGGCCTCGCTGGTACGGCCCTCATTGGCGAGAGTGTCATACAGAATCTCCAGCTGTTCCAGCGCCTCCGACTTTCGCTCAGCTCGCGCGAGCTGTTCAGCGAGCATCAGCCGCACATCGTCCTGGCCGGGACAAAGATCTGCGAATTCCTTTAGCGCGCGGAACGCCTCATCCATCTTGCCGACGCGCTGCATGCGATCTGCATACTCGAGGAAGTTCTGCTTTGCGTCGCTGTTGAAACCCTTTTTCGCGCTGATGATGCCGAGCTTGTAATAAATGATCGTCCGGCCAGGCGAGTAGCGCAGAATCTTGTTGCACAGGGCAATCGCGTTATTGAAGAACCCGCCCTCGGCGTAAAGGTCCGCGGCCTGCTCGTAATACGTGATCGCCTGTTCGTTGTTGCCGATGCGGTAATGGATATCGCCGACGCGATTATACAGCGGCACGTCTCTCTCTTCGTCGGCGGCTCGAGTTCCGTTGAGCACCTGCTCATAGAGCTCGAGTGCCTTCTCGTACTGCTTCTTTGACTCGAACTCGGCTGCTTTTTTCTTGAGCTTGGCGGTATTGGACATCTGACCTGATCGGCGTTAGCCACGCATCGTCGAATTGTGCCGGTGCGTGTAGTTCAAGTTATCGGAGGGCCGCCGAGCGTGACAAGCTTTTCCTCTCGCCCACGTCCCCATACAACGACGATCTCCATACCAATACGGTATCTCACGAATGTCTTCTGCCTCCCAGAGGGCCAGATCCGCCGAATAGCCGGCCGCGAGCTGCCCCGTCCGGTTCGCAAGGCCGAGTGCCGCGGCGCCGTTGACCGTCGCCGCGATTAACGTCTCCGCGACGCTCATGTGCAGCTGGCTGACACCGAAAGTCAGGATGAGCGGAAAATTAAATGTCGGAGATGTCCCGGGATTGAAATCGGTCGCCAGCGCCACTGCGGTGCCCGCGTCGATCAGCCGGCGCGCCGGCGCATGCTTCTCCTTACCAAGGAAGACCATCGTCCCAGGAAGCAACGTCGCGACGGTGTTCGATTGCGCTAAGGCCGCGATTCCTGCGTCTGATATCGCCGCGAGATGATCAGCTGAGGTTGCGCCTAGCTCGGCGGCAAGCTCGGCCCCGCCGTGTGGCTCGAGCTCATCGGCGTGCAGCTTCAATGACAAGCCAGCTCCGCGCGACGCCGAGAGAATTTCCCGGCTTTCCTCGACCGAAAATACGCCCGGCTCGCAGAACACATCGGCAAAGCTCGCGAGCTTCTCCGCGGCAACCTGCGGTAGCATTTCGTCTATCAGATATCGGACGTAGTCACCACGCTGCCCTTCTCGCTCGCGAAATTCCCGTGGAATTTCATGGGCGCCCAGCCACGTCGGAACAAGTCGCACCGGGAGTTCTCTTCCGAGCCGCTGGATTACGCGGAGAGACTTGAGCTCATCTTCGACGGAAAGGCCGTATCCCGATTTCACCTCGATGGTGGTCGAGCCATACGACGCGAGCCGGAGGACGCGCGGAAGTGCAAGCGCGAAGAGATCATCCTCACTGCGCGTGCGGAGGTCTGACACTGACGAATGGATGCCACCACCTCGTCGCGCGATATCCATGTACCCGACACCAGCGGCTCGCATTTCCTGCTCTTCGTAGCGCGGCCGTCCAAAAATCGCATGCGTGTGCGAGTCGACGAGTCCCGGCGTCAACACGCAGCCGGCGCAGTCGACCTGTTCCGCCTCCGCATATTCGCGCAACAATATCTCCGCCGGCCCAACCCTGACGATTTTTTTGCCCTCAACCGCAACCGCTGCGTCGGTAAGCACGGAGGCGTCGGACATCTCGGCGCCACGACGCGCACGTCCCGGCCCGGAGCAGGTCACGACCTGTGTTGCGTTGACGAAGAGCATCGTCATTGCGTCGCCATCACGTCCCGGATGCGATTGATCGTGATCGGAGCCTGGGCTTCGCCGCGACATGCATAAAAGCATTTGTTGCAGTCGATCGGCTCGTACTTCCGGAATTCCGTCCAGTGGAAATCCGATGGAAAATCAGGACATCGCTTGACGTGGCCCGACGGATCCACATGGATCGTTCGGATACCCGAGCGACAGGGCTCAGTAACGAGTCCGCGAACGTAGAGCGGAATCTGCTCGAGGTAATAATCGGAGTTGGTGATCACACCACGGTTCTGTCGCTTGAATTCCTTGAGCTCGGCCATCGTTTCTTCGAGCTCCAGAACTTTTGCATCTCGAATGAGCCCGTCGGTGTTTCCATTCTTCGAATCGGTGTACGAGCTGAAATTGACTCCACAGCCGAGCTCCTTCGCGTATCGCACGATCGGCATTAACTGGTCGAGATTCGAATCCCTGATGACCGTATTGAAACGAATACTGTCGACGCCCAGCGACTTCATCCGCGGAATGACATCGAAAATCCTCGCCGAAAGCCCGGGAATACCGCGTGCCTTGTCGTGACGCTCATCAGTGTAGTCAAGCGAGAAATTGAACTGGTGAATGCCCGCATCCCACAGCGACTTCGCGCGCTCGGGAGTCATCATGCCGCCGTGCGTGATCAAGGTCGAGTACTGAGTACTGACGGCTTTGTCGACACCGGCAACAATGTCTTCGAGATCGCGCCGCAATGTCGGCTCGCCTCCGGTGTACGTGATCATCATCGGGTTGAAGAACTTCGCCGCGTCGACGAAGCTCTTCAATTCATTGGCACGCGCAGATGGCTCGGTTTTCCAGTAGTCGCAAAACCCGCAGCGCGCGTTACAGCGCAGGGTTACCTCGAAGTGCACAAGGACTGGTTTGCGCACTACCGAGAGATACGCGTACTTCGCGAGGAAGATCGGAACGTGCCAGGGTTTGAATTTGCTAGAGAGCATGCGCGGACTGTCTGCTCTCTTTCATCAATCCGGCTGAAAGTGGTTTATTGGTCACGAAGCCACTAAGACACGAAGACACTAACCGCGTCACGGAGTCACGGAGGTCACGGAGAGAACAACTACCAAATTGTGTTAACATCTCTCGGGACAGATAGCTTCTGGATTGAACGAGCATCTGGCTTCCACAGGGCAGTTTCCCAGATTTTTGCTTTTCTCCGTGCGCTCCGTGACTCCGTGTCGCGGTTGCAACCCTTCGTGGCTTCGTGGCTTCGTGGCTTCGTGGCTTCGTGGCTTCGTGACCAAGTTAGCGCCGCATCGGAATCTGAATTTCATGATCGAAGGCCGTTTTGATTGCAGATTCGTACCCCGCGTCAGCATGGCGTGCAACTCCGATTCCAGGATCATTCGTCAGGACGCGCTGAAGACGCTCACGCATCTCCGGCGTGCCGTCCGCAACAATTACCTGGCCGGCGTGGAGTGAATTGCCAATGCCTACTCCACCGCCGTGATGGAACGAGACCCACGACGCTCCGCTTGCAACGTTCAGCATCGCGTTGAGGATCGCCCAATCCGCGATCGCATCGCTTCCGTCGAGCATACCTTCCGTCTCCCGGAATGGCGATGCAACACTGCCCGTGTCGAGGTGATCGCGCCCGATGACGATCGGTGCAGAGATCTCTCCCGATGCGACGAGATCGTTCAACGCTACGCCAAACCGAGCACGCTCACCCTGGCCCAACCAGCAGATTCGAGCCGGCAAGCCCTGAAATGCGATCCGCTCGCGTGCAAGGTTGATCCATCGCTTCAAGTGCTCGTCGTGCGGAAATAATTCCAGAATCAAATCGTCGGTTCTGGCGATGTCTTTCGGATCCCCGGACAAGGCAACCCAGCGGAACGGACCTTTCCCTTCACAGAAAAGGGGACGCACATACTCCGGCACGAAACCTGGGATGTCGAAAGCATCGGCCAGTCCGCCATCGTGCGCGACGGTGCGAATGTTATTTCCGTAGTCGAACGTCACCGCGCCCTTCTTCTGCATCTCGAGCATCGCTGACACGTGTACGACAGCCGACGCTGTGGAGAGTTGCACATACCGGACGGGATCGGCCTCACGCAACGCAAGCGCTTCGCTCAGTGGCATGCCGGCCGGGATGTAGCCGTTCAGCATGTCGTGCGCGCTGGTCTGATCCGTGACAACATCGGGTGTGATGCCGCGCGTGACCATCGCTGGAATCACATCGGCGGCATTCCCGACAAGTCCGACGGATAATGCCTTCTTATCCCTGACTGCCTCGGCTATCCAGCTCAGTGCCTCGTCGAGGCTCGACGTCTTTCGATCGCAGTAACGTGTTTCAATTCGCTTGTCGATGCGGGCTTCATCGACCTCCACCGCGAGTATGGCAGCACCCTGCATCGTCGCGGCGAGTGGTTGCGCACCACCCATTCCGCCGAGGCCTGAGGTCAAGACGAATCGGCCTGCGAGCGATTCGCCGAAATGCTTTCGGGCGACGGACCCGAAGGTCTCGTATGTGCCCTGAACGATTCCCTGTGAGCCGATGTAAATCCACGAGCCGGCTGTCATCTGGCCGTACATGATGAGGCCCTTCTTCTCCAACTCGCGGAAATAATCCCAAGTCGCCCAGCGTCCGACGAGATTGCTGTTTGCAATGAGGATGCGCGGAGCTGATTTGTTCGTTCGAAACACAGCTACGGGTTTGCCACTCTGGACCAGGAGCGTCTCGTCGTTCTCGAGCCGTCTCAATGCGTTCACAATTGCTTCGAACGCTTCCCAGTTACGCGCCGCCTTTCCCGTCCCACCGTACACGACGAGGTCTTCCGGCCGCTCCCCAACCTCGGGGTCCAGGTTGTTCATCAGCATTCGAAGGGCGGCTTCCTGTTGCCAGCCCTTGCAGCTGATGGTGGAACCCCGCGGAGCACGTTGCGCACCCCGATGAGGCGCTTCTGGCGGAGAGTCCTCTGGAATTTCAGTCGCAACGTCAGTCATCGATTTCATCCGTGAACGCGCCCGACAAAATCGCGTTGGAAAGAGTTTCGATATCGTAGCTGAGCACACGATCCTGCTCGAGTGGAAGCACCCGTTTTCTTACCGCTGCATGCGCTGCGACGAGTCTGGCTCCGGGCTTCAGCGGCAATCGGCAGTCCAGTCCCTGCGCCGCGCACATCAGCTCGATCGCGAGAACATTTCGAACATTGTCGATGACGCGACGTGCCTTCCACGCCGCGCCCATCGACATCGGCACGACGTCTTCGCGATTTCCATCGGTGGGAATCGTATCCACGGTCGCAGGGTGCGATAGAACCTTGCACTCGCTCGCCAGCGCCGCCGCTGTCACCTGCGCCATCATGAACCCCGAGTTCACGCCGGCTTCAGGCGACAAAAACGCGGGAAGACCCTGATTGAAATCGGGATGAACGAGGCGATCGATCCTGCGCTCAGAAATTGTCGCCAGGTTGGTCATCACTATCGCGAGCAGGTCGAGCGCCATTCCAACTGCCTGGCCGTGAAAGTTTCCACCGCTGAGCGTCTCACCGTTCTCGAAAACAAGAGGATTGTCCGTCGCCGCATTTATTTCCCGGCCGACGATGTTCTCGATCCATTCGAGTGCATCGAGAACAGGGCCGTGCACCTGCGGCATGCATCGCAGACAATAGGCGTCCTGGACTCGCGGATCTCCGTGCCTGTGAGATTCGCGCAGGTCGCTTCCGTCGAGCAGATCGCGCAAAAGCGCAGCCGACTTCGACTGTCCCGATTGTCCTCGCGCATCCTGGATTCTGGCGTCAAATGCAACCGGAGTTCCGAGCAGCGCTTCGAGTGACATCGCTCCCGCTACATGAGCAGTGCGCCAGAGTGTCATCGCATCGTGGATCGCAAGCGTGGCGATCGCCGTGTGCGCCTGAGTTCCGTTAATGAGCGTGATGCCCTCTTTCGGACCCAGCGTCAAAGGAGCAAGGCCGTGCGCCCGTAACACGTCAGCGGCGTTGGCAGACGTACCGTCGGCCTGTTGGAGTTCACCTTCGCCGATAAGCGCAAGACCTAGCGCCGCGAGCGGCGCGAGATCGCCGCTGGCGCCGACACTTCCCTGCTCGTGGATTGGCGGATGCAGCCGCTCGTTGAGCATTCCCGCGAGGATGTCCACCAGTTCTGGCCGTGACCCAGAGAAACCTTTCGCGAGCACGTTGGCACGCAGCAGCATCATCGCTCGAACTTCGCGCTGCGGCAGGTACGGACCCACACCGGTCGCGTGACTGCGCACGAGATTTACCTGCAGCTCGGCCAGCCGGTCGAGAGGAATCGCAATTTCAGAGAGCTTGCCAAAGCCCGTCGTAACGCCGTACACCACATCGCCGCGCTTGACGATATCCGCGATTACCGCCTGCGTCCGGCCCATTCGCTCGCGCGCCTCGGGCGAAAGCGAAACCCTCGCGTCATTGCACGCTACGTCGTAGACGATGTCAACGGTGAGACTCGATCCGTCGAGAACTACTTCGCGGATGCTCATGGAGTGCGCGTGTTGTGCCGGATCAATCGCCTACTGACTCGTGTCCCGGTACGTCTGCTTGTCGTAGTTGAACTTGATGTCCGGCTGGGCATTCAGCGCAATGAAGAAGTTGAACGAGAAGTTGCCGGTCGGTGTGCGCGTGAACGCGAAAATCGATCTCCAGTCGTGCAGCTCGCGCTGGAGGCTCACCGTGTGGCTGGCGAACCGCTGAGTCTGGAAATCGTAAGTCGTCCCCCAGCTTCCCGACCACTTTGGCGTGAGATGAAAGCTCATTTGCGACGTCAGGTTTTCGCGCGAAGGGATGCGCACGAACGGCGTTCCGTTCGTAATGCTTCCGATTGGCGTCGCCGCCGTCGGGTTTGTTGACTGCTGCTCGATGCAGAGATCGTAAGCGAATGGATTGTTCAGGAGACTCTGGCAAACCTGACGCGGATCCTGATCGACAATAGTGCCGTTACCCGTCGGCGGGCGCTGCCGAGTCGAGCTGAACG
>JANYKY010000060.1 GCA_025357975.1 Gemmatimonadaceae bacterium | reverse complement strand
GCCTTCCACAGCGAATCCGTGGTTTTGCGAAGTGATGAGCACTTTGCCGCTCTCCATGTCCTTGACCGGGTGGTTCCCGCCCCGGTGCCCAAAGGGCATTTTCGTGGTCGAACCGCCAAATGCGATGCCAAGCATCTGGTGCCCCAGGCAGATGCCGAAAACGGGCGTACCGCTGGTCGCCAACTCGCGCACGACCTCGGGAGCGTAACTAATAGCCTCCGGATCGCCCGGGCCATTGGAGAGGAAAACGCCGTCCGGTTGCTCCGCCAGCACTTCACTCGCAGGCGTTCCTGCCGGCACCACGGTCACCCTGCTATCATGCTCGGCAAATAGCCGTAGAATGTTTCGCTTGATGCCGAAATCGTAGGCGATGATGTGGCGCGACGCAGCGGGATTTCCCCACGAGTAGCGGTCTTTCGTGGATGCGGCGGTTGCGAGATCGAGGCCTTCCATCGATGGGCACGCCGCTAGCTCTGCGACTGCCTCGGGGCTGGGTGTGACGCCGCTTCCAACGACACCGCGCATCACCCCCGACGACCTCAAGTGGCGTGTGAGGCGACGTGTGTCAACATCTTGCAATACGGGCACATCCGAGGCTGCCAACCAGCCCTCCAGGTCGCCCGTCGCGCGCCAATTCGAGTAAGTGCGTGAAAGTTCACGGACGATAACTCCAGCTACCTGCGGCCGGGCGGATTCCGGGTCATCGGTGTTGATGCCGTAGTTACCAACCTGCGGCGCCGTCATTACGACTATCTGGCCACCGAATGAGGGGTCGGTAAACATTTCCTGATAGCCGGTCATGTTGGTCGAAAACACGACCTCGGCAACGGTCGCCGTGGACCCCGATGCGCGTCCAGTTCCGCCGCGCAACCGGCCAGCAAAAAGGGTCCCGTCCTCAAGGAGGAGGAACCCCGGCTGAGTTTGAGAGCTGCTCAAGTCAGACTGTCTACTTCTTCTTCGCCGGCGCGGCCGGCGGCGTCGCGGCCGCTGGGGGACTTGCTGGCGAGGTAAGCGGAGTCGTAGTTGCTGGCGCGGGCGTCAGCGGAAGCGCAGGCGCCGTGGTAGCTGGAGCTTTTGTGCCGGGAGCCGCGTTGTTGATACGGGCCGCCGGCGCCGGATTGCCGAAGGTGTCCTCGAGAACCGACTTCGGCACCTGAGTTCGTGTTGACATAATCTGGAGAACAAAGGCGAGGAACAGGAAAATGCCCGCGCCCCACCAGGTCGCCTTGGTCAGGATGGTCCCGGCTTGGCGAATACCAATGAATGCATCGGGCGAAGAGCTGGCGCCGCCGAAATTGGCAGCGAGGCCGCTTCCCTTGCCCGACTGCAGAAGGATCGCAGCGATCAGCACAATCGCGTCGATCACAAGGACTACAAGGAGGATGTTATAAAGCATTTCCAATTATTGAAGACACACCTGCGCAGCCTTCAATATCACGGAAATAGAGAGTAGCAGTCAAGTCGCTCGTCTTGGTTTCGGCAGGTTCTTCGCCATTCCGAACTGGCTATAGACGCAGAGAGACAGCAGAAACGGCAACGGCCTTTAGACGCAGAGACCGCAGAGACCGCAGAGACTGCAGAAACTGCAGAAACTGCAACTGCAAAACGATTTGACACAGAGATCACAGAAACACACAGAAAAGACGTTCCGGCGTCGATCGACCAAGCCGGAGGCTGCAGTGACCCGAATCGATTTATGTTTTGGTAAACGAAATCAAGGTTGAACGGAGACTCTAATGTCTTGGCGGTTAACACGAACGAATAAAGCGTCCGCCCAATTCGCGGCCGAATCGATGGAAGCGCGGATGTCTTTCTCTGTGTGCTCTGTGGTCTCTGTGTCAAAAGAAACTTGTGCAGTTGCAGTTTCTGCGGGTTCTGCGGTCTCTGCGTCTAATTATAGTTCGTGAATCGCGAAAAAATCAGGACCGCGCGACGGCCAGCCACGAACTCGCATCGAGACTCGCTCCACCAACAAGAAGGCCATCGATGTCCGGTGACGCCATGAGCGTCGGAGCATTCCCGGGATTGACGCTTCCACCGTAAAGAATCGGCGTCACGCGCGCCCGGTCTCCACAAAGCGACTTGAGCTCCCGGCGAATGACAGAGTGCATCGCCGATGCATCTTCCGGGGTCGCGGTACGCCCGGTGCCGATCGCCCACACCGGCTCGTATGCTACCATCACGTCGCGTGTTGCGAGCTGAGTCATCTGAGCAAAGCCAGCGTGAAGCTGTCTCACTACCACCGACTCCGCGTCTCCCGCATCGCGCTCATCGAGCACCTCTCCAACGCAAAGGAGAGGGATCAGGCCACCACGTTCGACTGCCGCGCACTTGAGCGCCGTCTGTTGATCCGTCTCGCCGAAGACGTGCCTTCTTTCTGAATGTCCAACCAGAACGACTCGAGCTCCAGCATCGCGCGCCATTCCCACCGAGAGCTCTCCCGTGAATGCACCTTGATCAGCCCAGTACACGTTCTGGACGCCGAGCAGGATGTCGCGGCGGTCGGCGATAGCGGATGCAACAGCGGCAAGCGAAAGTGCGGGAGGAAAAAAAAGAACCGTGCGATCGTTCTGGCGAGGATACTGATCGAGAAATGCCTGCATGAATTCCCGCGCACTCGTCGGGCCGTTATTCATTTTCCAGTTCGCGGCCATCACCGGGCGATTCACGACTCCGCCTTTTCGTCGAGGGCCTCGACGCCGGGAAGAGGCTTGCCTTCGAGGAACTCCAGCGATGCACCGCCGCCAGTTGACACATGGCTCATGCTATCGGACAGTCCCTCGTGCGCAACTGCGGCAGCGGAGTCACCTCCGCCGACAATTGTGGTCGCGCCTTTCGTTGTTGCATCAGCCATGGCCAGGGCAATCGCGCGAGTACCGCGATCGAACGGCGGCGTCTCGAATACCCCCATCGGACCGTTCCACAACACTGTGCGCGCCGATGCAATCGCGCGTGCGTACGACTCCGATGTCCCAGGGCCGATATCGAGCATCGCCTCATGCGTGCCGATGCCATCGCGACCCACGGAGCGCGCAGACGCTGCCGAGTCCAGTCCCGGCGCGACCATCGCGTCGTGCGGCAGGATCAATCGCGTGCCCGCCTTATCGAGGATATCGGCAGCCATGTCGACACGATCTTCCTCAACGAGCGACTTGCCGGTCTCCAGACCAAGTGCACGATAAAAAGTGCACGCCATCGCTCCACCGATCAGGAGTGCATCGACTTTGGGGAGAAGCGACTCGATCACATCGATCTTGCCGGAAATTTTTGAGCCGCCGAGCACGGCAACGAAGGGGCGTTGCGGATTTGATAATGCGTTGCCGAGGTAGGCGAGCTCCTTCTCCATCAGCAGGCCGGCCACCGCGGGGCGAAGGTGCGCATTTACCCCAGCAGTGGATGCGTGGGCACGATGCGCCGCACCGAATGCATCATTGACAAAGAAATCACCGAGCTCAGCAAGCGCGCGAGCAAGTCGTGGATCGTTCGTTTCTTCGCCGCCAAGAAAGCGCGTGTTCTCGAGCAACAGAATCTCGCCCGCCGGAAGATCGTGCGAGGCCTTGGTCGCTTCGTCGGTGTCTGTGGTCTCGACGAAACCGACTTTGATCCCCATCAGCTCAGCAAGGCGCTTCGCTACGGGTTGAAGAGAATACTTCTCGTTCGGCTTGCCTTTCGGGCGCCCGAGATGCGACAAGACAACGGGCCGTGCTCCTTTTTCGAGGAGAAATTGCAGGGTTGGGAGCGCCGCCCGGATTCGCGTGTCGTCCGTGATGCGGCCGTCGTCCATTGGAACATTGAAGTCTGTCCGAACCAGCGCGCGCTTTCCGCGAAGCTCCGCGTCAGTGAGATCGCGAACGGTTTTCTTCATCTCCTACTGAAGCCGGGCGCCAACGAAGCGAAGC
>JANYKY010000497.1 GCA_025357975.1 Gemmatimonadaceae bacterium | reverse complement strand
ATGGATACGATAGGACTTGACCTGCGCAAGCGCGAGAGCCAGCTCTGCATTCTCGCCGAGGACGGGACTGTGACGGAACGAAGAATTGTTACCAGCCGTGAACGGTTCACGGCAGTGCTTGGCAATCGAGAAAGAGCGCGGATCCTGCTCGAGGCCTCGACCGAGAGCGAGTGGGTCGCGCAGCATCTAGAAAGCTTAGGTCATGAGGTCGTTGTCGCCGATCCTAACTATGCGCCGATGTATGCAACGCGAGCCCGGCGAGTTAAGACCGACAAGCGCGATGCTCGAGCACTGGCCGACGCACTAAGGCTCGGAGCGTTCAATCCGGCACATCGGGTGTCAGCCCATCGTCGCCACATTTGGGCGGAGCTCGCTGTTCGCGAGGCGCTCGTCAGAACACGCACTCGGTACATCTCACTTGCCAAAGCATTGGTGAGACGTGACGGGCTACGCGTCGCCGGAAGTAAGGCTGATAGAGTCGCACGAAAGATTGCCGAGCTCGATCTATCTGATACGCTGGCTTCAGAGCTGATGCCCCTATTCCAGGTGCTTGCTCCGATCAACGAGCAGATTGATTTAGCTGATCAGCGGATCACTGGCCTGTCGAAGAACGACCCAGAGGTAGCACTTCTCACTACTTCGCCAGCGATAGGGTCAATCACGGCCGCTGCAGTTGTCGCAACTGTCGATGACATCTCACGGTTTCAATCTGCTCATCAGTTCGAAGCATTCCTCGGTTTGGTGCCGGGCGAGAGAAGCTCGGGCGAGAAACGCAGAGTTGGAAAGATCACGAAGGCCGGCAATTCGCGCGTCCGCTATCTCCTGGTAGAAGCGGCGTGGCGAATCATGAGGTCCAAGAGTGATGAGACGGCGGCCCTACGAGCATGGGCTTCGTTAATCGCAGCTCGTCGCGGTAAACGGATCGCGATGGTCGCGCTTGCTCGTCGCATCGCCGGAATTCTTTACGCAATGTGGAGAGACAATTCACCGTACAACGCGGAGAAGCTTCGCATGCCTCGACCGTTACTGGAAAAGGCGAGCTGAACTGGAAGAAAACCGTGTGGGATTCGAGATGACTGAATAGGAGCGGCGAGCGCGTCGCAGCTTATGGCCGCAGTCGAGAGCCGACAGTTAGTTAGCGCCGCCGTTCCATCGTAAACCCAAATGGGCCGGGGCCAGTGTGCCTCATAACAGAGCGCGAACAGAAGGCTGAGCAGCAGCTCGAAGATCGCACGGACAATTGAAGAGATCTTTACGGCAAGTACGATTTGTACTTGACGCGGGGCGCCGATTCACAGAAGCTGCGTGCGAACCGTATAAAATGCGAGCGACGCGAGCTCCATCAGATCGCACGTCAGCTTCAACGAGTGTTAGGTAGCGCCGCGGTATAGCCCGGGTAGATCGGTAACAGAATAGTCCAGCAACATAGGTAACACTCCTTCTAAACTGCATGGCAACGCCTTGTTCTGCGAGGATCGCCATGCCCTGGCGGAACCTGTCAACGAGTTTGAGACACCGGGTAGGCTGAGTTTACTGAGTAACGTCCTCTGAAATGAGGAGTTTGGGTGGATTAATCCACGCCGCCGTGGGTAGCGGTGCGGGCGTTGGCAGCCGACGGACAAAACGTTCCGGCGTCGCTGCATATGCTGCGGCGAGGACTTTCGCTCGGTGATCGCGGCGCGCTTTGGCGAGTCCTAAGTGCACATCGTGCGGCGTGTGCAGCCCGAGACTTGAGTGGCGGTGCTCGGTGTTGTACCAGGGAAAGAAGTCGGTGCAGTGAGCTCGCGCGTCTTCGAGTGAGCCAAAGCGGTCCGGGAAGTCCGGCCGGTACTTGAGCGTCTTGAACTGTGCTTCGGAGTACGGGTTGTCGTTCGAGACGTGGGGCCTGGAGTGGGTCTTCGTCACCCCGAGATCAGCAAGCAGGAGCGCGACCGGCCTCGATGTCATCGACGAGCCGCGATCAGCGTGTATCGTCAGTTGTCCGTGAGGAATGTTCTGTCTCTCGCAGGAGGAGGCGATCAACCGCTGTGCAAGCGTGGCTGATTCTTTTGGCGCAACCATCCAGCCAACGACGTAACGGCTGAACACGTCGAGGATGACGTAGAGGTGGTACCATGACCACGTCACTGGGCCCTTGAGCTTTGTAATGTCCCAGCTCCACAACTGATTCGGAGCAGTGGCGAGCAGCTCTGGCGCAGCGTAAAGCGGATGCCGCCGTTGGGCGCGCCGCTCTCGAATCTCATGCTGCTCGGCGAGCACGCGGTACATCGTGCGCTCGGAGCAGTGATACGTCCCTTCGTCGAGCAAGGCTGCGTAGACTTGTGCCGGCGCAAGATCGATGAACCGCGGTGCATGCAACATGTCGAGCACGTGCTGTCGTTCCGCAGGCTGCAACGCTCGCGGAGGAGAAGTGCGCCGCGAGATGACAACGACTCCTCCTGCCTCTCGTTCTGCCTCTTGTTTCTGTCTTTGCTGAGCGCGATAGTATGTCGCGGCAGGCAGATCGAGCGCGTCACAGAGTGCACGCGTGCCACAGCTCGGACCTTGTTCGGCGATGGTCGTCATCACCGCTCCTCGTTCGGCGAGACGTCGGGCACGTCGCTGGCCACGTCGCTCGCGGGCAGAGTGAGACCCAGGAGCAGCGAGACTTTTTTTTGAACCTCGACGATGAGCTCCAGGCGCTCGGCCCGGGCGTTTGCGCGTGCGAGCTGGCGCTCCAGCACCGCGATCCTTTTTACACTTGGATCGACTGGCACTGGTTTCGGACCGCGCCTTTGCGCGAGGCCGGCTAACTCACCACGACGCGCGGCTGCACGCCACGCGGCCAGGTGCGACGTGTACAGACCTTCGCGCCGGAGCAACGCACCAAGATCGCCGGGCTCTTTGCACTGCGCGGCGGCCTCGAGGATCTTGAGCTTGAAAGCGGCTGTAAAGCGACGGCGGGTCCGGGTGGGTGACACCCCGGTATCGTATGATTGCAATAGCTGGGGAACAAGAGACAACAGGACAACTTCGATCACCCTCATACATTAAACTCCGGGAAGATCGGTGTCTCACTCATATTGACAGAGAGGGAGACATTCCCCCGTTCCGTAGTTAGTATGTGAGGTCCGCAGCAGGTCCG
>JANYKY010000491.1 GCA_025357975.1 Gemmatimonadaceae bacterium | reverse complement strand
ACATTTATCGCAACGCAGACCGGGGTCGAACGGATTGCGCTTTCTCCGATGGAAGATACGGGTCGTGCTCTTGCTCACGTGGCGCTCGGCGACGTGTCGACGCTGACGGAAAAGCTTTTCGCATCCGCTGGCTCAGCGTCGAACACTGAGATCGCTGCGATGGTACGAAATGCGTACCGGCCTGATGCTACAATTGGCGGGTCGTACGTCGAGCTCCTCCGAAGCATTCTCGAACCGCTGGGTATTGCTGTACTCGATGCCGCGCACCCCGCCGTGCGGGCCGCTGCATTTCCCGTATTGAAGCGCGCGCTCGAGCGCGCAACCGAAATCGAAGCTTCGCTTACCGTACGCTCGGCCGAATTGAAGGCGAGCAAGATTTCGCCGCAGGTCAAAGTAGTGAAGGGAAGGACCCTCGTTTTTGGAAATGCGTCCGGCGAGCGGGACCGGATACTTACAAGGGACGCCGGCGACATGGCCGGAACCGCAAAGGCCGGAGACCTCGGCCCCAACGTATTGCTTCGCCCAATTGTGGAGCGTTCGATTCTGCCGACCGTCTGCTACATCGGCGGGCCAGCGGAAATTGCGTATTTCGCGCAGGTTACGGCCGTTGCCGAAGCAATGGGGACACCGGCGCCGGTGATTGTTCCGCGCTGGTCCGGCGTCGTGATCGAGCCGCGTATCGAAAAAATTCTGGGGCGATATGACATCTCGCTCGAAGAGTTACGGGATCCACATGCCGTCGAATCGCGGGTGGCGCGCGAATCGCTTCCACCTGAGCTCGTGGAACGCATCGCAGGCGTGCGCGAATCGCTGAATTCTTCAGTTCATGCTTTGGCATCTGCGCCAGGTGCGGACCTTGTGACGCCAAGCGTGCTCGATGGGCTTGCGCGAAACCTGACGCATCGTCTCGATCGGCTGGAGCGCCGCTATGTCGCCGCAGTTAAACGCAGAGGCAATGAAGCGTTGAGAGAAGTCGCCGTCGCGCGCGGCTCGTTATTTCCTGCGGACACGCCGCAGGAGCGCGCGCTCAATGGAATTCCCTTGTTAGCTCGATACGGAAGTCAGTTGATCACTTCCGTAAGCGCTGAGATTGCTCTTCACACTGCGTCACTCTGGTGACGACTGATCGCAGCAGGAGCGCCGCCTTCCTGGTTGGCGCGGGGATCTTCCTGACACGAATCGCGGGGCTCGTAAGGCAGAAGGCTTTCGCGCACTATTTTGGTTTGTCATTCGCCGCTGACGCTTTCAATGCGGCGTTTCGAATTCCGAACATGTTGCAGAATCTGTTCGGGGAAGGCGTGCTCTCCGCCTCGTTCATCCCCGAGTACGCGGGCTTACTGTCGCGAAAGAACGATGAGGATGCAAAGCGCCTCGCCGGCGCGGTCATCGGTGCCCTCATTCTTGTCGCCGCGATTATCGTGCTTGTCGGTGTGCTGCTCGCGCCGATGATGGTACCGGTGATTGCTCCTGGATTTACGGGAGAAAAGCGCCAGCTCACGATCCAGCTCACCCAGGTTCTTTTCCCGGGCGCCGGACTTCTTGTGTTTTCCGCGTGGTGTCTCGGAATTCTGAACAGCCACAGAAAATTCTTTGTCAGCTACACCGCTCCAGTAATCTGGAACGTGGCGATGATCGGAGCGCTGCTTGGATTCGGGCACGGAACTCCGCTTCCGCGATTGGCGGTGCTCATCGCGTGGGCATCTGTGATTGGAAGCGCGTTGCAGTTCGCAGTTCAGCTGCCGATGGTATTTCGACTCGTCCCGGGCCTGCGGCCGAGACTGGATTTCAGGTCGCCGAGCTCGCGAAGCGTCTTTCGCAACTTCGTGCCGGCCTTCTTTGGCCGCGGCGTCGTGCAGATCAGCGCGTTCATCGACGCGTTCATTGCAAGCTGGCTCCCAAACGGTTCCGTCGCGGCTCTGGCGAACTCGCAAGTGCTTTATACGCTGCCCGTAAGCCTGTTCGGAATGGCGGTTTCCGCGGCCGAGCTTCCAGTGATGTCGAGCGCTGTTGGCACTCCTGAAGAAGTGGCGAATTACCTTCGCGGCAGACTGGACGGGGGCCTCGAAAGAATCGCGTTCTTCATTATCCCCTCTGCCGTAGCATTCATCGCGCTTGGGGACGTTCTGGCCGCGATCCTGTTCGAATCGGGACGCTTTACCCGTCACGATAGCGTTTGGGTATGGCAAGTACTGGCGGGTTCGACCGTTGGGTTGCTCGCCTCGACTTGGGGCCGGCTTTACTCATCCACGTTTTACGCGCTACGCGACACGCGGACACCTCTAAAGTTTGCGCTCGTACGCGTCATTCTCACCAGCATAC
>JANYKY010000488.1 GCA_025357975.1 Gemmatimonadaceae bacterium | reverse complement strand
CTCTTGGCTTTTGGCTTTTTTGTCCCGGTCTGCCATATTGACGGTTCAAGCAACGTCCACCCAGAACCGCTCAAACAGTGCAAGACCAAGCTCCAGATACACTTAAGCGTACTCCGCTTACCGATACCCACGCCGAGCTCGGCGCCAAGCTCGTGCCATTTGCCGGCTATCTCATGCCGGTTCAGTACCCATCAGGCATCACGAACGAGCACAAGGCAGTGCGCCAGAACGCAGGCCTTTTTGACGTAAGCCACATGGGCGAGTTCATCGTCACCGGCCCGCAGATGGTCGAGTTCGTGAACTACGTCACCACCAACGACGTTGCTGCCCTGGCCATTGGACAAGCTCAATATTCGACGATCCTCAACGATCGCGGCACCATCGAAGACGACTGCCTCGTATATCGCTCGGTGGACCAGATCATGATGGTTGTGAACGCGTCAAACGCCGCGAAGGATTTCGCGCACATCAGTAACGCGTTGAGGCAGTTCGATGCGAAGCTCGTGGACGTGAGCGACGAAACTGCGCTACTCGCGCTTCAGGGCCCGAATGCCGCTGCAATACTACAACGCCACACGGACACGGATCTCTCGGCCATCAAGTACTATCACTTCGCTTTCGGCATGGTTGCCGGCATCGGTGGGATTCTGATATCGCGCACCGGGTATACGGGCGAAGACGGATTTGAGCTGTACTTCCCGAACAAGGATGCCGTCGCCGTCTGGAACGCGCTCACCGCGAGCGGCGAAGTAACTCCTGTCGGACTCGGCGCCCGTGACACCCTGAGACTTGAGATGGGAATGGCGCTTTACGGCAACGACATCGACGACACGGTGACTCCGCTCGAAGCGAATCTTCAATGGCTGGTGAAGCTCAAGAAGGGCGATTTCGTCGGGCGCGATGCGCTCGTCAGGCAGAAAGAGCAGGGCATCAAGAAGAAGCTCGTCGGGTTTTCAAGTGCCGAGCGGGCGTTTCCGAGGCATGGGTATCCGGTGTTCGTGAATGGTGAGGCGAGCGGTGAAGTGCGAAGCGGCACAATGAGCCCGTCACTCAACATCCCCATCGGCACCGCGTACGTGCCGGCCGACTCGGCCGCACCTGGATCGGCGCTCGAGATCGAGATTCGGGGGAAGCGAATCCCGGTGACTGTCGAGAAGACGCCCTTCTATAAGGAAGCGACGCATCTCTGATGGCTCGCGTCGTGATCGTAACCGTTTCGGATTCGACGTTTGAAGGTGATCGCAGTGACACGTCGGGTGAAGCCGTCCGCTTATGGTGCGAGCGACGGGGCGATCAGGTCGTTGCGAAGGTGCAAGCGGCTGACGAGACGGCAGCGATCGTCCCGTTGCTGCTTCAGTGGTGCGACTCGGGCCAGGCGGACCTGATTCTCACTACAGGTGGAACCGGCCTCGCTCCGCGCGATGTGACGCCGGAGGCAACGCGCACCGTGATCGAGCGGGAAGCTCCGGGAATTCAGGAATACATCAGGGCCAGCAGCTTCGGCCGACTGCCAAAAGCTGCTCTGTCGAGAGGCGTTGCTGGAACGCGTGGCAAGACCCTCGTCATCAATCTTCCGGGGTCGACGAGTGGAGTGCAGGACGGCCTCGACGCGATCGCGCCAATCATCGATCACGCTGTCGACATCCTGAACGGAAGCGTTACGCGTCACGACACGCCGCCGGCGAACGCGGTTGTGAAATGAAAGTTCTGATTACGCTAACGGATGTAGAGCCGGCCGTGCTGCTCAATGCATCGCTCGAGAAAGCGGGCATTGAGACAGTGATGGTTTCACCTCTTGACGACATCAGGAGCGAGATCCGTCGCGGAAAGCCTGACCTTCTAGTGTTGACAGGCTCGATCGCCGACCAATCCAATCTGCAGCTTGTGCGGGACCAGCTATGGGACGGCGTCGACGTGATTGGCTTGTCGGATGTGGAGGATCCGGATCTCATCGAGCGATTGCGCGCGATTGGGTTCGTCGATGTCTATCCGAAGCCGATCGGCAACGATGAGCTGGTCTCAATCGTCAAGCGTGCACTCGACCGCAGGAGGCTCGTCGAAGTCACTGGCCTGATTGGGCAGAGCGACGCAATTCGGCAGGTGCTCGTGAAAATCGAGCAGATGGCTCCGGTGTCGAGCACGGTGCTGATCGAGGGTGAGAGCGGCACCGGCAAGGAGCTCGTTGCCCGCGGCATCCACCGCCTGAGCCCTCGGCGCAACAAACCTTTTATCGCCGTGAATGTTGGTGCGCTCACCGAGACGCTCGTCGAGAGTGAGTTGTTCGGCCATGAGAAGGGTGCCTTTACAGGTGCGGCCGAGCGGCGGCTGGGAAGGTTTGAGCTGGCGAATACGGGGACGTTGTTTCTTGACGAGATAGGGGAGATACCGCCGGCGACGCAGGTGAAGCTGCTCCGTGTTCTCGAGGAGCGTGAGTTCACGCGTGTTGGTGGTGTGTCGCCGATCAAGGTGGATGTGCGGGTTGTTGCGGCGACCAATCAACCGTTGCGGCAGCGTCTGGAAGAAGGGCAGTTCAGGTCCGACCTGTTTTACCGGTTAAACGTGTTGAGCATGTATCTGCCGCCGTTGCGGGAGCGGCCGGATGACATTCCGATACTCGTGCGTCGGTTCGTGAAGGATTACTCCAGGCAGCACGAGAGATCGTTCCACGGAATCTCGGCCGAGGCGATGCAGTTGTTGATGAGTTATGCGTGGCCGGGGAATGTGCGCGAGCTGCGGAATCTCGTCGAGAGCATGGTGGTGCTCGCGCCGGGGCGGGAGGTGCAGGCGACTGACATTCCGCGCGAGATAAGGGAAGCGAGCTCACGTTTTCTTCCGGTGCATGTCGGGCCTGTGTTGCGGCAGTCGATGGCGGCTGATGGTCGCGAGATGGAGTTCGTGGTGAGGAGTCTCGTCGAGCTCAAGCTGCAGATAGAGGAGTTGAGGACGCGTGTGAATCAGGCCGGTGTGTTTCAGCCGGGTGATGGTGGGTGGGGAGTTCAGGCGGCTGAGTCACGCGTGATTGCGAGCAACGGTCGCGAGGTGCAGGCGGTGGAGAGGGCGACAGTTGCTGATGCGATCGAGCCTCCGAGAGGTGAGGTGAAGCGCGTCGCGACCGTGATCACGCCGGGGATGACGATGGCGGAAATCGAGAAGACGGCGATCACGTCGGCGTTGACTGTAACGAAGGGCAACCGGAGAAAAGCGGCGGAGATGCTGGGGATTGGTGAGCGCACGATGTACCGGAAGCTCAGGGACTATGGTATACCTCCCGTTGATTTTTCTTGATTAAAAGGTTTTTCCCTCTCATATTGATGCCCGTTTCTCAGCGGGTGCTATCGACTTACCCAAACAGGACTTAAGTGACTTCACCGATTGCGGGCAGTGTTCTTCCGATCAAGCGTGCGGAAGAGCTGATACTTACGCTGCCTGGCGTAATTTCGGCGCGGATAATATCGGGTGACAGTGGTGCGATAGATCAGATCCATGTGTTGACCACGTCCGAACTGACGCCGAAGCAGATGGTGCGGAATATCGAGAGTGCGTTGATAGCTCATCTGGCGATGCGGATCGATCATCGGAAGATCTCTGTTGCGACGACTAGTGAGACGAAGCCGAAGTTGCTGGAGGCTGATGCGAAGCCGGTTTCGGGGCAGGTGATGTCGCGGGAGATTCCGGAGCGCAAGGGTGTTCCTGAGCGTGAGGAGAGGAAGGAGCGTGAGGATCCGGTGGAGAGGGAGAGGCAGTCGAGCCGTGACAATTCAGCGTCGTCGCCGCGCACGGGAGCATTCGCGCGGCGGCTTTATTTCGAGGATGTAGAGGTACGTGGCTCGAGGTCGAAGGGGTTGTCGTGTCGTGTGACGTTGCGGAAGGGCACTGCGTCATTTATCGGCGAGGCTCTCGGGATCGAGGGTGACAGGTCGAGGGTGGAGCTTGCTGCGAGGGCGACGTTGCTGGCGATTGCGGATGCTGACAACAGGGAAGGGCAGCTTGGAGTTCAGGGTGTGAAGGTGTTCGATGCGTTCGATCGCACTTTTGTTTTTGTAGCGGTGAGTGTGAGATCGGGGCGTGAGAACAAGGTGTTGACGGGCAGTGTGGAGATGCGGGAAAGTGCGGAGAGTGCTGGTGTGCTGGCGGTGCTCGATGCGACTAACAGGTGGATCGAGCATAACTAACGATTGATACGAATTAGCGGCGTGAGCTGCTTGATTTTTTGAATAATTGAAGGTTCACTTTTTTAACGAGTAACCAACGGACTAAAACCCCCTCCCTCAGAAAATGAGCGGAGTCGAGCGGGCAAGACAGATAACACGAGCGGAGCCAACCGGTTGCGTGACGAAGCGAGCGCTTAGTCACGACAGACATTTCGGGAGGTGACGCAAAATGGCATATCTTGCTGCTCTTATTCATGGCATCCTGCACCTAGCAGATCAGGGATCGTGGACCTAAGCTGAAGGCGGGGGGTTTTCTTTTTTTATGTTAAGCCGAGTTCGAATCTACGTCGCAACACTAACAGCGCTGGCGATCGGGGCGACTGCCGTAGTGTATCGGTCCCAACCGATAGTTCCTATGACGTTTGTTCGCGCAGCTATCGTATTCGCACTTCTAAGCGCGGTTTGTGAGATGCTCGCGTACAAAAAGGCGGCGCGTAGCGAATCAGGATCAGTTGCATTCCTGCCGATCCTCGCTTCAGTGATAGTTGCGCCAGCCTGGGTAACGATAATAGCAGTGGCAGTCGCGACCTCGTGTGTGCAGCTAGCGAACAAGCGAGCGCCGATCAAGGCTCTCTTTAACGTCGCGCAGGTCACGCTTTGGGTCGCCCTAGGCATCCTGGTGTATACGGCGCTCGGCGGGCGGTCACTTCTTAACCCGCTTACCTCGATTAATGTGCCCGCCTTCGTCGCAATCCTGCTGGTTTTCGCGGTTCTAAATTCGGCAGCTGTTGCAGGAGCGATCGCGATCAGCGAGGGGGAGTCCTTCTGGGATCTTTGGTGGGGCCGAGCCCGCGTTACTCTATTTTACGATCTTTTTACTCTGCCGTTCGTCTATGTATTTGCGTGGTGCTATCTGAAATTTGGTCCTGCAGGCGCGATTGGCTTAATAGTTCCTGTGCTTTTCATCAAGGAGCTGTACAAAGTAAATTGGCAATTGCAGCAGACCAATCAGGAGCTTCTTCAGCTGATGGTAATGGCAATTGAAGCGCGTGATCCCTATACCTCGGGGCACTCTCGGCGCGTTTCGCGCAACGCTAAACTGATTGCGCAGGCTATGGGATTGCGCGACAAGCAAGTGGAGCGTGTCGCCGTCGCCGCC
>JANYKY010000451.1 GCA_025357975.1 Gemmatimonadaceae bacterium | reverse complement strand
TGATTCCGCACGCAGCGATCGAACTCGACATTCCTCGGCGAGCAGATGCCGAGGTGTTGAATCGCTTTCGATCCTCATCCGCCGACGGTTCGCTCCGCATCGAGTTGGGTGACATTGCGTCGGCCCAGGAGGTCGAGGTGCTTGTGCGCGTCAACTTCCCGCAGGGTGAAACTGGCGCACGGGCAGAGTTGCGCGCGCGTGTTGTCGGTAGAGGTGGTGATGTGCTTCATGCAGCGGCCGTCGAGTGGACTTACGCAACACATGTCGAGAACGATGCGCAGGAGCGCAATCGTGAAGTGGATCGCCGCGTCGCTGAAATTTACGCATCGCGAGCGAGAGCAGAGGCGACTGAGGCGAATCGTCGTGGTGATTTTGCTGCTGCGCGCCGAGTGATCGATCGCACTGCCGCGAGAATTCGTCAGTATGCGGGGAACGATCAGGTGCTCAATGACAGCTGGAACGCGCTATTGGCGGAGAGGTCTCGGTATGACGAGGCCGTCATGAGTCCGCGCATGATGAAGAGCGCTTATTTCGCTGAGGAGATGGTGATGAAGGGCAGGGTGGCAGACGGCAAGGCGAGGAGGCCTGATAATCCTTGGCCATGATTTCCACTCTGTTATCTGGAGCAACTGGAGTGAGGGTAATGGCGATGCCGCAGGGCGCGGTTCGTTACCTGGGACTTGAGCGCTCAGATTCCTTTTCGAAACCAGTCCGCAAGCGCTGCTTCGCTCACCCTGCCTGCCGCAAGTCTCTCTATAGTTGTTACAATCTCGATTTCTGACGCGTCGAAATCGAATCCGTTTAGCCCAAGAAACGTGTAGGCAGTCATGAACGCTGCTCGTTTGTTGCCGTCAACGAATCCGTGGTTCTTCGCGAGTCCAAACGCATAAGCTGCTGCAAGTGCGGCGATATCGGACTCAGGCTCATAGTTCCACTTCTGCTGAGGTCTGGCGAGAGCTGACTTGAGCAAACCTTCGTCACGAATTCCCGGCATGCCTCCGTGCTCGAGAATTTGAGCTGACTGAATGGCTGAGAGCATTACGCGGTTGATCCACCGTGGGGGCTTCCTCCTAGCCGAGCGCACCTGCTACTGCGCCAGCTTCCGCAGTGCGTTTCGGAATTTCTTTGCGCCGCGCTCGTAAGCGGCCATCGCGTCGGCGAAGTCCGGATCGAATGGCGTAATCAACAGGCCTTCGGCAGTTTCGATGACTTGTATTTTGTCACCGGCGCCGAGATTGAAGCGATCGAGCATGGCCTTGGGCAGGACCGTAGCCACAGAGCCGCCCACCTTTTTCAGAGTCTGAGTTTTAGTCACGCCAACCCTCTCCATGGTATATACAAAAGTTATACTTTCGTCAGTTGTGTGGCAAGTTAAGAAAAGCCCGACGAAGGCCAGGAGCCGCAAAATCCTTTCTTCGGAGATTGCTTTGTTTCCCGTTTACCGGCAACGCCAAAAGATCGCCGGGAATCAGGATGGCCGTGCTGACAAGGTCGTAAAGTGGCGACATAATCCCAACCTGTCGTGTCGCCATTGGCCGCGACCTCAATATGGGTAGCGGTCTGAGATTCAACCCACCGTTCGGCGAGGGAGCGTGTTCGTCGAACGGAGCTTAGTCGCGCCGAAGTAACGGCTCGAGCTTGGCGAGGACTTCACTCATCGTCTCGCGAGGGAGTGTGCAGATACGTGTTGCGCGTCTCGCATGCCAGTCGAGGTTTCTCACCTGATCCGCGAGCACCGCACCCGCAACCGGCAGGTCGTTGCCAAGAACAACCTCAAACGGGTATCCCTTGATCTGATTCGTGACAGGACAAAAGATCGCCAGCCCTGTGCGTACGTTGTAGGCGCGAGGCGAAAGGACGACGGCCGGCCGACGTCCTGATTGCTCCTGTCCCGCCTGAGGGTCGAAGGTTAGCCAGACCGCATCACCTTGTTCAGGCACGTACTTCTTTTTTCCCGGTGAAAGGCTCACCAGGATTCCTTGCCGGTGCTCGTACCCCAATCGATTTCGTGATGCTGGTTCGATGGTGTGATTTTTTTGACGAGCTCATCGAGCGTCCACTCACGCCGCGCAGGACTGATCGTGATCGTGTCGCCGTTGACGGAGATGTCGACGTCAGTATCCTCGCTGATCTGTGCCTGGGCAGCGAAGGCTTTGGGGATGCGAATCGCGAGGCTGTTTCCCCATCGCTGAACGGATGTAACCACCTTGCGCGCTTCCAGGTTGTATATACAATGGATATACTAGGTTTGCGGGCTGAGGTCAACATCTCCGCGTTAAGCCGCAACGTCCACATAAGCGGCGGTCGATCGCGGGGGTGGCACCGGTTCGCCGGATTGACGGAGCGTCTCGAGGTGGAACTCGACTCCTTCCCTCATGATTCTTTCGACTTCTGTCCAAGCCGCAACCGAGCAGGTATTTGACGAGGGCCTCAAGTCGCAGATGGTCTTCGCATTGGACGGCGACGAGCTCACGATTTGAAAAGAAAGAGATGTCAGGAAATTCCTCGAAGAGCTCGGCGACGAAGCCTGCTCCCCAACGGTCGTCGCAAAGCTGTACGATCGCTTGGCGCTTTAGGATTACATTCCAGGAGTTGATGCAAAAGGCTTCCGAATAGGCTGCAGTTCCTCCTCGATGGGGCTAATGGGTCAGCTGCGTTAGCGACACTACTATATAGTATAGGAGCGGTCTGACAATTGGCTAAGACGCGTGATCTGTCGGCGACGATATTTCATGCGATTGCAACGAAAAACTCCTCGAAGGGAAACCCGGGCCACCGACCTGCCGGAGAATTTGAGACGGTTATTTGAAGTCACCGGAATCCGATTGTGTCACTTTCGTACTCGTGGACTCCAGTTGGGCAAGCCTGCGAGCGTTGTAATCCCGCACCCACTCCCTTGGAGGGATCTGCACTTCCGTCTCCACCGCCTGCGTGAGTTCGCGGATATAGTCTCCGAGAGTGTAGCGCTGCGGGCGTTCTCCAAAAAAAATTTGAGCCTGTCGAACATCTTGCCTCTC
>JANYKY010000449.1 GCA_025357975.1 Gemmatimonadaceae bacterium | reverse complement strand
CGATTCCGCCGTCGCTGTTCGACCCGAGCCGATGGTCGTCGGCTCAACCTTCCAGATAGCAACTATCCGGTATCGGGTATCGGGTTTCGGGTGCCCGTTATCCGTTGCCCGTCATCCGTTGCCCGTGTCCGCAGCCCGTTTCCGGCTATTCGTACCCGTGCGCGTGCCCGATTCACTGGCGCCCGAATACGGAACTGCAGTGACACTATTGCAGGTGCGGGGGGATAGTTTGCAGCTCGGGCAACTAATGGCGAAGGTGTGGGGATGTCAGACTATCGAAAGCTTCGCGTTTGGGTATCCGCCCGGGAACTGGCTAAAGTTGCGTACCGTGTGGCCTCTGCCATGCGGGGGCCGGGCAGCGTCGCGTTGCGGGATCAAATTGTTCGAGCAAGTCTGTCTGTTCCGTCAAATATTGTGGAAGGGACGGCTCACAAGAGCCCTCGCGAGGTGATACGGTTTCTTCAGTATTCGATCTCATCTGCGTCAGAAGTCGAGGGTCACATCGTCCTGGCGGCCGATATCGGAATGATTTCGACAAAGGACCTCGTCGTCGTGACCACCCTGGTTGAAGATGTCCGGATGATGCTATACGGGTTCATCAAGAAGGTGAACGATGACGCTCAAAATTCGGGGAGCTGAGAATCGGGCAGGCGCACGGGTACGAATAACCGGTAACGGGCCGCGGACACGGGCGACGGAAAGCGGACAACGGACCACGGACAGCGGGCAGCGGACAGCGGACAGCGGACGCGGCACTTCTGTAGTTTATTTCCAGCATCGAGTTTTGCCGTCCCCAACGAAAAGAAGACAAATGAAAGTGTCGTCACGCAAGCTAGGACTGCTTGCAGCTCTTCTGATGTCATCGCCAGCGGCAGCGCAGAAGCGCCCAATGACGTTCAACGATTTCGCAGCAGTGCGGGGTGTATCAGACCCTCAGATATCGCCATCGGGCGCATCAGTGCTGTATGCCGTACGAACAACCGACCTGGCACACAATAGGCGAACAACGGCAACGTTCATCATTCCCTCCGGCGGCGGCACGCCACGACAGTTTCCCTCGGGCTCCATTAACGCGAGCGAGGCGCGATGGTCTCCCGATGGAAAGTCCGTTGCATTTATCGCAGACGATCAGCTGTGGATCGCCGCCGCCGACGGAAGTGGGGCGCGCCGAGTGACGAATATGAGCGGCGGTGTATCGGGAACCGTGTGGTCGCCCACAGGAGATCGCGTTGCGGTTGTCTCGAGCGTCTATCCTGATTGCGCCGACGATGCGTGCAACGCCGCTCGCGCGAAAGCTGAAGCAGACAATCCCGTGAAAGCCCATATCGCTGATCAGCTGATGTACCGGCACTGGACGGCCTGGACTGGCAACACCCGCTCGCATGTCTTCGTGGTTCCGGTTGCAGGTGGCACCGCTGTCGACATCAATCGCGGAGCTAACTACGACACGCCTCCCGGACCATTCGGCGGTAGCGAGGGTTACGCGTTCTCTCCAGACGGAAAAGAGGTTGCATTCACCGCGAAGGATCAGGGGCGCGAGGATGCCTGGAGCACCGACCTCAATCTCTATACGGTGTCAGTCGACGGTGGCACGCCTGTCGTCATCACCGGGTCGAATCACGGTGCGGACGCGAACCCGGTCTACACGCCAGACGGTACGTGGATTCTCTATCAATCACAGGCGCACGCGGGTTTCGAATCAGACCGCGGTCGCCTCATGGCGTACGATCGCTCTGCGAAAACCTCGACTGAGCTGCTCCCCAAATGGGATCGAACATCCGACAGTTACTCGGTAACGTCTGCGGGCGATGCTGTAGTCATTTCGGCCGAGGATGCGGCCCGCAACAAGTTGTTCCGAATCACACACACGGCGAGCGGGTGGACGCCGTCGCCGCAGCTCATTGTCGGAAAGATGAATAACGTGTCCCCATCGATGTCGCGCAATGGACACACCATCGCCTGGGTTCGTGACGCGGCAGATCATCCAGCCGAGGTCTACGTTGCCGCGCTCGGTGCGTCAGGCATGACTGCAATGCGGCAGCTCTCGCACGAGAACGATGCGCTCGTCTCGCAGCTGGCGCTGAGCCCCGCTGAAGATTTCTGGTTCAAGAGCGCGAACGGCGACAGCGTCCAGGGAATGCTAGTTCGTCCACCCAACTGGCACGCGGGGAAGAAGTACCCTGTTTTGCTGTTGATTCACGGCGGTCCTCAGGGAGCGTGGTTCGACCAGTGGCACGGCCGCTGGAATATGTCCTTGTTCGCCTCGACGGGAATGGCAGTCGTGCTCATCAACCCTCGCGGCTCGACAGGATATGGACAGAAATTCGAAGACGAAGTATCGAAGGATTGGGGCGACAAGGCCTACACCGACATCATGAACGGTCTTGACGCTGCGCTGGCACGCAACAGCTGGCTCGATTCGACACGCATGGGCGCCGCTGGCGGGAGCTTCGGCGGCTACATGACGAACTGGATGGAGGGCCACTCTACCAGGTTCAAGGCGCTGTTCACACACTCGGGTGTGTACAATCTCGAAGCAATGTACGGCGGCACCGAGGAAGTCTGGTTCCCTGAATGGGAGTATGGTGGTCCGTACTGGGACAAGGCAGCGATGGCGTCGCAGTATCGCGTGTACTCACCGCATCTCTACGCGGCGAACTTCAAGACGCCGATGCTGATCAGTCACGGTGAGCTCGACTATCGCATTCCGTATTCTGAAGGGATGTCGATGTTCACTGCTCTGCAGAAGCAGAACATTCCGAGCCGGCTGATTATCTGGCCTGATGAAGGGCACTGGATTGCAAAGCCTTTGAATCAAAAGCTCTGGTGGAGCGAGGCACTCGGCTGGTTCGGGAAGTATCTCCAGTAGTTTTCGGAACAGCGTTTTAACCGCAGAGAACGCAGAGAACGCAGAAAACGACATCCAGGCGTCAAATCGAAACGAGGGCCCGTGTCAAAGCAAATGATTTCTGATTTGGGTTAAAAGACATTCGTTGTTTCAATCGCTTCCGAATGTCGTTGTCGTTTAACCCAAAAAAGAGACTGTCAATTGCGGGTGACGCTTGAGATCAAGAGACAGTTGAATGTCGTTCTCTGCGTTTTCTGCGTTCTCTGCGGTTAAAACGCTGTTACTGCAGCCTTTATCGGTACCCAGCAGCCTGCATATGAAATAGCTCAGCATAGAGCCCGTCGGATGCGATGAGCTCCTCATGTGACCCGCTCTCTTCGACTGTCCCATCTCGAAGAACGATAATCCGATCCGCCATCCGAACAGTCGAAAACCGGTGTGAGATGAGGATGGCCATGCGCCCCGATACGAGCTCGGAGAAGCGTGTAAATACTTCGAACTCCGCTCGCGCATCGAGAGCCGCGGTGGGCTCATCGAGAATAAGAACCTGAGCATCGCGCAAATAAGCGCGAGCGAGCGCGATCTTCTGCCATTC
>JANYKY010000425.1 GCA_025357975.1 Gemmatimonadaceae bacterium | reverse complement strand
GGGACGACCGCGACACTCAGCCCACGAAAACTGCCGAACGATTGTTCGACGTTTCATTGCAAAGGAGCGTCCGCAGCGCACGCCTCTTCATTTGAGGGAAGTTAATCAATGCAGCGGTTGTCCTTCGCTCCACAACCCGTTAATCAAGGATCTTCGTGCCTCTGTGCCTCCGTGACCAAGTAAATGGCACGCTGAACAATGGTTCTCTAATGAAGTGACGAAGCGTATCCCTGACGCAACGGGTGCTCCTAATGTTAACATTTCAACCCTTCAATTTCTTCAACCGCATCCGCGCACATATGCACATCGCTCGTCTTCGCTTTGCCGCTCTAACAATAGCATTCGGCTCCATCGCATCCATTGGCGTCGGGAGCACAGCCTCCGCCCAGAAAGCAAAAGGCGCCCCGAAAACTTCCGCGAAAACGGAGCCGTCGAAACAGGCTCCGAAAGTCGCATTTAATGCGGCTGCCTACGACTCGTCGATGCTCCAGGAATTTGCGTGGAGGCCGATTGGACCCGCCGTTACGAGCGGACGCGTCGTCGATCTCGCGGTTGCCGACGGACCAAATGAAAAGGGGCAGATGGGCACCCTGCTTTACGCTGCTGCGGCCTCAGGCGGAGTCTGGAAATCGGTAAACGCCGGAACCACGTGGGAGCCGGTGTTCGACAAGCAGACAACAGCGTCGATCGGCGACATCGCGCTTGCACCTTCCAACTCGGAGATAGTGTGGGTTGGAACGGGCGAGTCGAACAACCAGCGCAGCTCGTCGTGGGGAGACGGCGTTTACAAATCCGAGAACGGCGGACGTACATGGGCCAACATGGGTCTCAGGACTTCGCAGCACATCGGACGAATCGTGATAAATCCGAGCAATCCGAACATCGTTTACGTCGCTGCTGTCGGTCCGCTGTGGACTGATGGTGGTGAGCGCGGACTCTACAAGACCGTCGATGGTGGCAGGAGCTGGAAGGCGGTGCTGACAATCAGCTCGCACACCGGCGTGACCGATGTGGCAATGGATCCGACCGACCCGAACATCATGTATGCCGCTGCTTTTCAGAGACAGCGGAAGGCATACAGTTTTGTTGGCGGCGGGCCCGAGAGCGGCATCTACAAATCGATCGATGCCGGCGAAACGTGGACGAAATTGACTGAAGGTCTGCCCAAGGGGGACATCGGACGTATCGGCCTCGACATCAGCAGATCACAGCCGCGAACGATTTACGCGACGATGGAAAGGAAGTCGCCTGAGGTCTACAGATCCGACGATTTCGGCGCGAGCTGGAGAAAGACGGGTACCTACTTCGAATATCCGTGGTACATGAGCCAGATTCGCGTCGACCCCAAAAATCCCGACCGCCTCTACGAGCTTGGCGTTCCACTCTTCGTGTCAGAGGATGGCGGCACTACCTCTCATACGACCGCGCAGTCCGCGCATTCGGATTTTCATGCAATGTGGATCGACCCAACCGATCCAGATCATTTCATCGTCGGCAATGATGGCGGCGTTTACATCACGCATGACCGCGGCAAGACGATGGATTTCATAACGAATCTTCCGATCTCCCAGTATTACGCGATCGACCTCGATAACCGGCTTCCATTTTATTACGTGTACGGCGGGCTGCAGGACAACAACAGCTGGGCCGGTCCGAGCCAGACCCGCAATCAGCAGGGAATTACGAGCAGCGACTGGTACGTAACCGTAGGTGGCGATGGTTTTTATTCGGCGGTCGATCCGACAGATCCAAACGTCGTGTACGCCGAATCACAGAACGGCGGAATCATTCGCTACGATGTAAAGACGGGCGAACAGAAAAGCATTCAACCGACTCCGAAATATGGAGCCGAGAATTTTCGGTGGAACTGGAGCGTCCCGATCCTGATTTCTCCACACGATCACAACACCGTGTATTTCGGCGCACAATATCTTTTCAAGAGTCCGTACCGCGGAGACAGCTGGGAACAGCTTGGCGGAGATCTCACTCGTCATCTCGATCGCGACAAACTCCCGCTCATGGGAAAGACCTGGACAGATTCGGCGGTCGCACGCCATGCCGGAACTGCAGATTTCGGAAACATTTCGACGATCGACGAATCGCCGATCAAAAAAGGCCTCATCTATGTCGGGACCGACGATGGGCTGATCCAGGTGACTCGCGACGGTGGCGCCACCTGGACAAGAATTGAAAAGTTCCCGGGCGTTCCTGACATGACCTACGTGAGTCGTGTCGTTGCGTCGAGCCATAACGAAGGAACGGTTTACGCCACGTTCGACGGACACAGAAGCAATGACTTCAAGCCATACGTGTTGAAGAGTAACGACTATGGAAAATCGTGGACGTCCATCAGCTCGAATCTTCCGTTTTCGTCGGTGCAGGTCATCCGCGAGCACCAGCGCGCGGGAAATCTGCTCTTCGTAGGCAATGAAGTTGGGGCGTTCTATTCCGGGAACGGTGGCGCAAGCTGGTCGAAACTGCAGTACAATCTTCCGACGGTTCCCGTTCACGACATCAGAATTCATCCACGTGAAAACGATCTCGTAATCGGAACGCACGGACGTGGCATCTTCATCATCGACGACATCACTCCGCTCGAAAAGCTCGCCGATGCCGATAGAGCCGGAAAATTCCATGTCTTCCCGGTTAAGCCGGCCACGTTGTTCAATTACAACAGCTCGATACCAGGCGGGGTGCAGGGAGCAGGCGCGCTTGGTGAGCGTTCATACAGTGCACCGAATCCCCCATTCGGATCCACGCTCACATACTATGTAAAGGATAGCCTGCCCAAAGGTCGCGCTCTGTCTCTCGCAATCTTTGATTCCACCGGCAAGCGAATCCGTGATCTCACGGTCAACTCGAAGGCCGGAATGCATCGAGCAACGTGGGATTTGCGGCTTGCCGCGCCGTATTACAATCCGCCTTCGGGAGATGGCAGAGGCCGCCGGGGTGGCAACGGAAGCGGACAGCCAGAGGGAGCATACGTACTTCCGGGTCGCTATGTCGCCCGCCTGACACTGGCCGGCAAAGGCGACACTGTTACAGCCTCTTCGGTCGAGACGCCGGTTGTCGTCAACGCCGACCCGCTGGTCTCTCTGAGCGCAGCGGACTATCAGGCACTGCATGCGCTTCGGCTCGCGGCTGCGAGCCAGCAAGCACGAGTGCAGGCAGTTGTCCGTTCGGCCGAGTTGATCAAGGATGAGATGACGGAGGTCAAGAACGCGCTCAAGAGTGTGCAGGGATCAGACAGTTTGTCGCGGCAGGTCAGTTCAGTGGACAGGGAAGTAGACTCGATCCTCAAAGCCGTGCGCCGTGACCCCAACGGGCCGCCGAAAGACGCTGATGACAAGAACAAGTACGAGCCGTCAATCCAGGACCGCGTGAATGGAGTTGCAGGCGAAATAGGGAACGTGACGTCGCCTCCGACGCAGCTTCAGCGCGAGACGCTCGACGCAGCAATGAGAGATCTCGCGGGAGAGACTGCGCGCCTCAACACGCTGCTCACCTCACGCGTACCATCGCTGAACAGGGCGCTCGACGCCGCAGGTGTTCCGTGGACAGTAGGAAGATCAGTCAAATAGACATTTACAAGACAACAAGGATGATTTTCATGGTTGGAAAGAGATTGGCAGGCGCCGGTCTGGCGCTCGTTGGCGCAGTTGCCTGCGCACATCCTGCCCCGACATCAGCACCGGTTCCGGTTGGGGGAAGACAAGGTGGACGGGGCGGGTCTCAGATTACCAACGCTGCAGGTGGCCCCATCGGAGGCGCGGCAGATTCAACCCGCAGCCCGTCCACGGGACCAAAGCCTTATCCCAGAGTGATCACGAAAGACGCGAAGACGCGTTCTGGAATGTTCAGGACTCACATAGTGGGCGATAAGCTGTACTTCGAGATTCCGCCGAAAGAGCTGAACAAGGACATGCTTCTCGTTGGACGCTTTCATGCTTCTGCGCCAAGCCCCGGTGACTTCGAGGGCTATGGTGGCGACCAGTTCGACGAGCGAACTCTCAGATGGGAGCGCTCAGGCAATCGCATCATTCTGCGTGGAACATCGTTCGACGTAAAAGAGGATACGACCGAAACCGTCAGCGCCGCAGTCATCAACTCGAACAATCCAACGGTGATCGCGATCTTTCCTGTCGAGGCATACGGGCCCGATAGTGCCGCAGTCATCGACGTAACTCGTCTTTACACGACGGGCGTGCCGGAATTCGCATCGTCACGTGGTACAGTCGATGAAAAACGGTCATACATCGAACGGGCAGTGGCTTTTCCCGAAAACGTCGAGGTCGAAGCCACTCAGACTACCACACCCGCTCCGGCTCCAGGCGGTGGCGGTGGTCCTCAGCCAGTGAGGCGTACAGGCCCGGCGCAGGCGTCAAGCGTCGTTGCACATTGGAGCATGGTGCATCTCCCGGACAATCCGATGATGCCGCGCTACTTCGACGAGCGAGTCGGCTACTTCTCGACAACCCAGATCGATTTCGGATCTGATGAGCAGCGCTCCGTAGAGCGTCAGTACATCACACGCTATCGTCTCGAAAAGAAGGATCCTTCCGCGGCGCTGTCGGAGCCGGTAAAGCAGATCGTCTATTACGTCGATCCGGCAACCCCGAAGAAATGGGTTCCATACATCAGGGCCGGGATCGAAGAATGGCAACCGGCGTTCGAAGCCGCTGGGTTCAAAAACGCAATTGTTGCGAAGGATGCGCCGACTGTCGCCGAGGATCCGGATTGGTCCGCTGAAGACGTTCGGCATACGGTAGTTCGCTGGCTTCCGTCCACCGTCGAGAATTCAGTTGGCCCGCACGTTCACGACCCCCGCACCGGTGAGATTCTCAACGGCTCGGTCAGAATGTTTCATAACATTTTGAACCTGCAGCGCGACTGGTACTTCACGCAGGTCGGTCCGCTCGACCCGCGCGCTCGTACACTGCCGCTGCCGGATTCGTTAATGGGACACCTGCTCCAGTTTGTCGTCGCGCACGAAGTTGGACACACGCTCGGCTTTCAGCACAACATGAAAGCGAGCTCGATGTACCCAGCGGACAGCATTCGGAGTGCAACGTGGGTCGCGAAGATGGGGCATTCGCCATCGATCATGGACTACGCACGGTTCAACTACGTCGCGCAGCCGGAGGATCACATCGCGCTGAACGATCTCATCCCCCGAGTTGGAACGTACGATCGCTGGGCAACGATGTGGGGATACACGCCGATTCCCGGCGCGAAGTCTCCACAGGCCGAGCGTGCGACGCTGGATGAGTGGGCTCGCCAGCAGGACACGACGCCGTGGTTCAGGTTCTCGACATCGGGCGCAAAGAATTCTGATCCGGGTGACGAGACGGAAGCAGTTGGCGATGCTGATGCTGTTAAATCCACGACAGCCGGACTCAAGAACATCAAGCGTCTCGTTCCGATGCTCATGCCAGCGACGATCAAGCCGGCAGAAGACAATAGCGATCTCGCCGAGATGTACGGAAGCCTGATCTCACAGTGGAGCAGGGAGATGGGCCATGTCGCGAACGTCGTCGGTGGAACTGTTTCGCAGGAGAAGTACGGCACCCAGCCCGGACCGCGCTTCACTCCGGTTTCGCGTGAGCGGCAGAAGGAGGCCATCGCATTCCTGAATGAGAATGTGTTCAGGACGCCGCAGTTTTTTCTCGATCCCGCAATTCTTCGCCGGATCGAGCCGGAAGGTGCGCTGACAAGAATCCGGAACGCGCAGAACGGCGTTCTCAATTCGTTGTTCAACAATGCACGCATGGCGCGCCTTGAGGAATTTGCTGCGATGCCAAATGCCAGTGGCGCGTCGTACACGCTCGCGAATCTGATCAGCGATTTGCATCACGGGATCTGGAGCGAAGTGACGGGACCGTCGGTGCACGTCGACGCGTTCAGGAGAAACCTTCAGTATGCGTATCTCGCGCAGCTCGCTTCGAAGATAAATCCTGCGCCCGTTGTTACCGGCGGTAACCCGGTGCCTGCGGCATTTGCGTTCGCGGTGGCTCCGCCGCCGGATGATGCACGAGCATTGATGAGAGCAGACTTGATGACGCTCGACACTCAGCTTCGGGACGCGCTTCCACGTGCCACAGATGCAGAGACGCGCGCGCACATTCTCGAGGCAAGACATCGCATAGACGTGACGCTGCATCCCGAAAAAACCGGATCGTAGCGTTGAAGCTCGAGGATCTTCCAACACCCTGTCTCGTTCTCGACAGGGGGATCCTCGAGAGCAATCTCAGAAGGATGCGCGACACCGTCCGTCGGCACGGTGTCGCTCTGCGTCCGCACCTCAAGACCGCTAAATCAGCGGAAGTCGCTCGTTTTGCCGTTGCAGGCGAAGCAGGTGGGATTACGGTTTCTACGCTCGCCGAAGCGGAATACTTTGCCGACCACGGGTTTCGTGACGTGCTGGTCGCGAATGCGTTGACTCCGCAGAAGCTCGGTCGGATTGCGTCGCTGATCGACGCTGGAGTCGCGATCACGCTGGTTACGGATAACGTGTCGATGGCGCGTGCAATTGACGCTCATTCCGCCGGCTTCAGCGTTTTGATCGAGATCGACTGTGGGGACAATCGCGCGGGAGTTGAAGCAAATGGTCCCGAGCTTCTGGAAATCGCTTCCGCTCTCGGCAACAAGCTGACCGGTGTCATGACGCATGCTGGTCATTCATACGGGTGCAGGAGCGTGGACTGTATTCGCGGGGTTGCAGAGGACGAGCGGCTCTCTGTGGTGACGGCGGCGAGTCGCCTTCTCGACGCTGCATATACCTGCGACGTGGTGTCAGTCGGATCGACTCCGACGATGACTCACGCTCAAAATCTCGAGGGAGTAACAGAAGCGAGACCGGGCGTATACATGTTTCAGGATCTCTTCCAGGCAGGAATAGGATCGTGCGACAAAAACGACATCGCGGTCACAGTGCTTGCCTCTGTCATTGGCCGGAATACGCATGCGAACAGGATTCTACTGGACGCAGGCGCCATTGCGCTGTCGAAGGATCGCAGCACGCAGGGGACGAAGCATGATGCGGGTTTTGGCGAGCTGCGGGACATCGACAATGCCGATGCGTTCGGCAACTGTTGCATCGAGCGTGTGTATCAGGAGCACGGGGCGGTCGCCTGCACTCCGGCGGCCATTGCACAGCTGGACATCGGCGACAGGGTGAGAGTCCTGCCGAACCACGCGTGTCTGACTGCCTCGACGCATGACCGCTACTATGTAGTAGACGGGGGCCGGGATGTCATCGACATATGGGAGCGGGTTAACGGCTGGTGAGGAGTTCCCCCCGATGCGCCGAGCGGGTATATCAAAAGAGTGCAGCTTTCGAATTACTTAAATCGGGGGAGGGCTTGATGCTTCAGTTCTGTCGGAAAGGCTCGTTGCTCGCTATTGGGTCGATTTTGATGGTGATGGGCGTTGCTGCGTGCGGGAATCTGGCCGCGCCCGCGCCGCCGCTTGGCCGCGCGACCGTTCTTGTTGTCGACTCCGCGTCGAACGTCGGTGTAGGCAACGTGCTGATGACTCTATTCACGACCAGCGGAACTGCCTGGGCGCAGTTGCGAACGAGTGCCGATGGCACAGGCGAATTCCGTTCAGGCGACGGCGGTGTAATCATCCAGGGTTATAAAGTCCGCATGGAGATACCGACGGGGTATTCGCTCGCCAACGGTGAGACAAACGACAAGCCGTTGACAGTGGTAATCGGTCAAACCACGACGACGACGTTCAAGCTTCACAGGGGAACAGTCGCTCCGCCCCCAGGGGGCTGAGGCCTATTCGGTTTTCGATTCAGGCTGCGCGGCCAACATCACTTTGACACTTTTGATGTTGACGAATTCGCGAATGCCAGGCACTCCGAGCTCACGACCGTAGCCTGAGCTTTTGACCCCGCCGAACGGCAAGGTGGCTTCTGATGCCACCATGCCGTTGACGAACACCATTCCTGCCTCGATCTCCGCGATAAAACGGTCTATCTCATCGTAATCGGTGGTCCAGACACTGGCGCCGAGTCCGAATTTCGTACGATTAGCTATCTCGATTGCCTCGTCCATGTTGTTCACCTTCCAGACGGATGCAACAGGGCCGAAGAATTCTTCGATATCCGCCGGGCTGTCTTCGGGAATATTTACGAGAACGGTAGGCTCGTAGTAGTACCCGGGGCCGTCCACGGACTTCGCTCCGCAAAGAGCACGAGCGCCGGCGGAGATGGTCTTTTTAACCTGCGCGTCGAGCTCGTCGCGGATGCTCGATGTTGCGAGCGGCCCCAGTTTCGTGGCGGAAATCATCGGGTCCCCGATTTTCACAGCCTTCACGCCCTCGACAAACTTCTCGATGAAGTGGTCATACACAGAGCGGTGGACGAGGAATCTCTTTGCCGCGATGCACGATTGACCGTTGTTAATCATACGGGCTTTGACCGCGGTATCGACAGCGGAGTCAAGATTCGCGCTCGGCATAACAATGAATGGATCGCTTCCGCCAAGTTCGAGCACAGCTTTCTTGAGGCTGCGCCCCGCAGCGGCGCCGACTGACCGTCCGGCTCCTTCGCTTCCGGTCAATGTGACAGCGGCGACGCGCGGGTCTTCGATAATCGAGTCCACTTCGTCCGATCCGATCAGCAGAGTCTGGAACACGCCCTTTGCAAAGCCAGCGCGATCGCGATCGAAGATCTTGTCG
>JANYKY010000424.1 GCA_025357975.1 Gemmatimonadaceae bacterium | reverse complement strand
CCGAACACAGACACGAGCTGGTTTGAGGAGATCCCGGTTTCACTGAGGCCAGTCGGAAATCTCGGATCAGTGATGCGGTCCGGTGTCACGTTCTTCTTGAGGAAACCCTGCAGAAATTGAGTGAAGTAGCTCGGTGGAATTCCCGAGACCGGCCATATGAGATGAAAGAATCTCGCTCCGCCAATTTCGAGTCCGGGGATTCCTCTCGGCTCGCCCGTTACAATGATGCCGGTCGCGAAGCGCTTGGTTCCTGGTTCGGCCTTGCTGTAGAAATGCTCGGGCCCCGTCACAGTCGAGTAATCGGATTGAAAAAGCTCTCCCCAGAAAACCCGGCCATGAACCTTGGCGATTAAAATGTTAAGCGGTTCACTCGTGCCGGCGAACACATGTGGGAGGCCCGCAGCATTGTTCCCCAATATCACCGGAAAGTCCTGGCCTGGTCCCCAAGCCTGGTTCGCTGTGCTGATACCGGCGCTGATGAGAGGTAGGTCGATCCTGAACGAAGTCTCGCCCGGCGCGAGCTGGGAATACGGGGAATCCCCGAATCGCTGAGGTCGGTCGATACCACCGAATTGCGGGTCGCCGAACGCAGCATTGCCCGTTCTTCCCGTGGCCTGTAGCGGGAACGGCTGATTCTCCGCACGAAACGCCATCGGCGCAACCTTGAGCGATACCGGGCCCCACGCCGCCTGAAATCCAAGCTGCACCGCTGATGTCAAACCACGTCCTGCCCAGATCGGCCCGTCGTTCGAACCGTAAGCGAACGCGCTGTTGTACCTGAACGACGTCGACGGTTGAATCAAAGAGTAGCTGACGGGCCCAAGCTTGCTCGCGTGCTCGCGAAAGCGATTTGCCCACGGATGCAATGTGTCTTTTGGAATCAGGCGGGCAATTTCCCGCGGCGAAAACGCGCGGATCGACCAGGGATAGAGCTGGACGAACCCCATCGACTGTAGGTAGCGCAGGTACACTTCGCCGGGACTGTCCGCGAACAGCTCGTATCTGATCGTGCCAGCAGAAGAACTTTCCTGCGACTGCGCGGAATGGGCCGCGAGAGTACACACAATGCCCGCGAACAAGGCGAGGCCACGACGCGTGCTCGTGCTATTCATGCCCTCGTCTCAATGATAAGTTTCAATCCAATAGTGATGCCTTGCCGTTGACCACTGACAAGCCGGTAAAGTTGCCCGTTCGCGCCCCCCAATCTAAGACATGGCACCGCTATGCGCTCGTGTCATGCCTGCGCGCCACGGCCTCATGTGCAGCGGTGTTGCAGCTGTGCACCGTTGCGTCCGCCGCATCGGCGCAAATACCGCTCAAAACAAGGCCCGACAGCATTTCACGGTTCATCAAACCGCTGACTCTCGTTGGCGGGCAGACGGCTGATCGCATTCGACTGGATCAGCTCGCGGGCAAAGGTGACATCGACGGATTCATGATTCGCTCAGCATCCTCGCTCACGCCATGGTCAAAGGGCAAGGGTTGGTTCAGTGCATCGTTGATTGCGCCGGAATTCCTGGCTGTTAACAACACCGCATTGCCGTTCTCGATAAACGACGGAGCGCTGTGGGCTGGAGTTGGGACGAGCTCGCGAGTCCTTGCGGGCTTCGAGGCGACGGCGGGGCCGTTCAGGCTCATTATCGCACCTGAGCTGATAAGGGAAAACAACTCGAACTTTCTGCTGCGCGACACACTGCGCTTCTATTCGCCTCCGGTTCCAAAGGACCGTCGAGGTGGTGGCTATGTCTTCCCATGGTACGCGCTCGGACCTTACTCGATCGATCTGCCAACGCGGTTTGGAAACAAGCCGATTCAGCGTATGGACGCCGGGCAATCCACTGCGATGGTCGCGCTCCGTGATGTCGGGCTTGGGGTCTCCAATGAAAGCCAGTGGTGGGGTCCCGGAATTCGTAACGCTTTGATACTAAGTAACAATGCACCTGGGTTCCCGCACGCGTTCATTAGAACAGAGCATCCATGGCACAACCGTCTGGGGGCGGTCGAAGCGCGCCTTATCGTTGGCGGCCTGACCGAATCGCGTTACTTCGATACCGTATCGACGAACAACGTTCGGTCGATCAGCGCCTTCGCCGTAACCTTTAGACCAAACGCGCAAAAGGACCTGGTGCTCGGCGCCGAGCGCTCGGTGTATGCGACGTCGAAGGGGTGGAAGCAGATTCCGGGACGGTTTCTCGATGCGTTCGCGAATACGGGTAGACCAAACAACCGCGCGCTAGCCGATTCCGCGCTGAGTCCGCGAGGCCGAGATCAGATATTCTCCCTTACCGCTCGGTGGGTTTTTCCGGACGATGGCTTCGAGGCATACACCGAGTGGGCGCGTCTCGAGCTGCCGTACTCGTTCCGTGACCTGCTCGTCGCACCCAACCATTCGCAGGGCTACACGCTTGGCCTCCAATGGGCCCGGCCCGCATTTCGGACAGAGGGAACGGTGAGACTGCAGGCTGAGTTGACCAGCGTGGAGCAGAGCGCGACGTGGCGGGACAGGCCACAGGGCAGCTTCTATACGAGCCGAGTCGTGATCCAAGGTTACACGCAGATGGGTCAGTCGCTTGCCGCTGGTATCGGTCCCGGCGCGTCCGGCCAATGGGCTGCGGCCGACTATGTGGAACCAGCCTGGAGCGTTGGGCTGACGGCAGGCCGCATCCGCTGGAATGAGGACATCCACAGCACTTACGGGTTCCCTCAGTATCAGGGTTACTGCGTGCACGACGTCAGCATCTTTCCCGGTGCAAGAGCGTCCGCGTCGAGCCGGTTTGGGTACATTTCGGCCGATGTCTCCTTCGGAAACAGGCTTGACGCATTTTTTCAGGAGCAATCCGGCTGCCCGAAAGGGAACTCGGTGCTCGACATTCGGAATCGCACGATCAGCCTCACACTGGGCACTTTCACGCCCGGCAGATCGCGCTAGTTTGTCTTGCTAAGTCACTACTGGCCAGTAACTTGCCAGCGGTCAAGGCGAGGAATCGTTGTTTTTGATTTCGCCTTTTAGCTCACTATCCGGCTGATGGCCAAACGCTCGACTCTAATTGATCACCACCACTTAAAGCTGACGTCTTCTCCAGGCAACGCTATTCCAGCGGCGTACGGCGCATCTCCGCTTAACGTGCGGACGAAACTGCGCGAGCGGCGGCCTGCTTCTGTAAAGCGGCACACTGCGCGAATCGCGACCCGTCTCGGAGTACTTCTGGTCGGGGATGTTGGTGCGATTGTCCTGTGTCAGGTTTTTGCGTCGTGGACGGCTGGCAATGCAATTCTTGGAGCCGCGGTCGCTAGCCAATTCTCCAAGGCGCTCGGAGCAGGATATGGAGCCGGCGTGAACTTCGGCGCCGCTGTGATCGCTGGGCTCATAATTACCGGCAACTACAGTCGTCACCGCCAGTTGAACGGCAGGCTGCGGTTACTCGCCGCATCGGCCCTTGCCTCGGTCTTGGTTCTGTGGGCGATGATCGCCGGTGGTGAGATTCTGGCGGGCTTCGCTGTATACATCGCGATCGCGTCACTCACGTGGCTCGTCCTCCTCTCGGAAAGGCTATTCGCCGAGAAGTTTCTCATGCGAGTGTGGCCGGGAATGCGGGGCGCTGCGCCGGCGATTCTGATTACGGACAGGAAAGACAGCAGCATTCATCTCGAGCGCTCGGTCATCGCCGCGGGCGGGGATTATTCACTCGCTGGATATGTCCCTCTCAGCCGGATGAACTTCGACGGCGTACTTGGCACAATCCGCGAGTTGCCGGAAATCATCGACGCGCACCATGTCGAAGCGATCGTCGTCTGCCAGCATCTCAACGATCAGCAGATAATGAACGTGCGCGAGGCCAGCCTGGCCGCTGGGTGTCAGCTTCTTTATCCTGCGCGCGCCGTGAAGATCGCTGGAGTGCGGCCAGCTCTGGTGTGGCATCAGGACCAGCCATTTTTCGAGCTTGGCGCTCCGGTGCTCAAGGCTTCGGCGGTAATTATCAAGCGAGTCGTGGACATCGTTGGGGCCGCGGCGGGCCTCGTTCTCCTCGCGCCAGTTCTCGGACTGATCGCACTCGCGATTCGGCTCGATTCACCCGGACCCGTTTTCTTTGCGCAGGACCGCGCGGGCCTTGGCGGACGACGCTTCCGCATGCTCAAGTTCAGGACGATGCGTGTTGGCGCCGATGCGGAAAAGCACTCACTGTCACACCTGAATCATTCCGGCGATTCGCGCCTGTTCAAGATTCCCGAAGACCCTCGCGTTACGCGGTTAGGCGCACTTCTTCGGCGCTGGAGTCTCGACGAGCTTCCTCAGTGCTGGAATGTCCTGATCGGGGATATGTCACTAGTTGGCCCGCGGCCGTTCTTCGAGGCCGATTTCGCGAGCTATCAGGATCATCACTTTCGCCGCCTCGATGCAAAGCCGGGGATCACTGGCCTCTGGCAGGTGAGCGGGCGGAGCGCCGTGGTGGATTTCGAGGACGTCGTCTATCTCGACCGGCAGTATATCGAGCAGTGGTCGCCGTGGCTCGACGTCAGCATAATGTTCAGGACGTTTCCGGCCGTGATGCGCAGAACCGGGGCATACTAGGCCGGCGGAGCTTGCCGGGCTACAAGCCATAAGCCACAGGCACGGGCCACAAGCCACAGGCTACGAGCCAAACGCCGAAGGCCACAACTCACGGGCCACAAGCTAAAGCCACAAGCTGCGTTCGATTGGCGGCTGAAGGTTCATTTCGGTTCGGCCGGTCCAATAAAGCCCGCTACTTATCCTCATGGGCGATTTCAAGAAGCTGCTTGTGTGGCAAGAGGCAAGAAAACTCACCAAGGCAGTCTTCAAGGCAGCTGAGAAAAGCGAGGGTGTGACCGGGCGCATACTGCAGATTCAGATATGTCGCGCCCGACTCTCGATCCCCGCCAACATCGCCGGGGGCAACGCCAAAGTAGCGATCGCGAATTCGCTCGCTTCCTGAAGATCGCGCGCGGTTTCCTCGAGACGCTACTTCTGCGGGCCGAGTTAGCGGAGAGATCGAAGCGCCGCAAGCCGAAGTCGAAGCGGTCAGCACTACCGGCCGGCAATACCAGCTAGGGTTCTCGTGGCTTATGCCTCGTGGCTTGTGGCCCGTGCCTTGCGCCTTGTGGCCTGTGTCCCGTCGCCTAGATTGTAGCCGTGCCCGCCCAACGCGGGCATTAATTTTATCAGGTCTTTCTGGAGGAAGGTTTGAAAGTCTTCGTTACCGGCGCCGCAGGTTTCCTCGGCAGCCATCTGGCCGACACTTTCGTCGCCGGGAATCACCAGGTCGTCGGTTGCGACAACATGATCGGGGGCGACCTCCAGAACCTCCCCGAAGGCATCGAGTTCGAGAAGGCCGATTGCAACGACCTCGCTGCCATGAAGCGCCTCAGCAAAGGCACCGACTTAATCTTCCACTGCGCGGCAATTGCAACGGAAGGGCTGAGTGTCTTTTCCCCGGCGCTCATTGCGCACCACGTCTACCAGAACACGGCCACGCTTCTCGCTGCGGCCGCGACGAATAACGTGACGCGTTTTGTGCACTGCTCGAGCATGGCGCGTTACGGTAGCGGTCCGGTTCCGTTTGTAGAGGACCAGCCGCTCCATCCGGTCGATCCATACGGAATCGCCAAGTACGCGAGTGAGCTGCTCGTGCGCAACGTGTGCGAGACGCACGACATCGAGTACAACATCGCCGTTCCTCATAACATCATCGGCCCGAAGCAGAAGTACGATGATCCGTACAGGAACGTGGCGAGCATCATGATCAACCGCATGCTGCAAGGGAAGCAGCCGGTGATCTACGGCGACGGCGGCCAGAAGCGCTGCTTCTCGTTTGTACAGGACTGCGTCGATCCGTTGGTCAAGATGGGAACGATGAGTGACGTCGTTGGCGAGACAATCAACATTGGCCCGGACGAGGAATACATTTCCATTCTGGAACTCGCAGAAACAATCGCCGACCTGATGCAGTTCGATCTCGATCCCATCATGGTGAAAGACCGGCCGCAGGAAGTTCGCTATGCAACATGTTCTGCGGACAAGGCCAGGCGGCTACTGAACTACCACACATCAGTGACCCTTCGCGAGGGCCTGCAAACCATTATCGAGTGGATTACCGCGCACGGCACAAAGCCGTTTGCTTACCATCTTCCGATCGAGATCGAGTCACCTCTCGTTCCGGAGACCTGGACCTCGCGCCTGATCTGACCATCTCCGTGCGGCGTTTAGCGCGGCTGAGGTGAGCACTGGCTCGGCTGAGACCCGGCCGCTTCGCGTCGGAATGCTCGGGCTGTACGGCATGACGATGCCGAACCTGCACTTTACAGGGTTCGAAACAGGTTTTGGCGAGATCGCGCCTCGACTCGCCGCAATGGGACACGATGTTGTGATGTATTGCCGCCGCGGGTCCGTTCCCCCGCAGATGCGCGTTCCCGAATACAAGGGCGTGCGGCTGATTTACGTTCCGTCACCCGGTGGCAAGAATTTTTCGGGGCTGATTTCGACTTTTTTCGCGACGCTTCACGCGCTCACGAGCGGCCGGTACCAGATTTTCTTCTTCGTCAATGTCGGAATGGGGCATCACGCTGCCCTTTGCCGCCTGCTTGGCCGCAAAGTGATAATGAATGTCAACGGCCTCGACTGGACGCGAGCAAAGTGGGGACCGGTTGCGAAGTGGTATTTTCTCTCGGCGGCACACTCTGCAGTGAAATTCTGCACCGAGCTTGTGACAGATGCGGAAGCAATGCGGCAATTTTATCTCGATCGCTTCAGTAAGGAGACGACCATGATCGCGTACGGTGCGTACGTCGAGTCGTCGACGAATCCCGAGCTGGTTCGTCAGTTTGGAGTGGAGCCGAACGAGTATTACCTGATTGCAAGCCGCCTGATTCCGGAAAATCACGCGGATCTCATAGTCGAGGCCTTCCTCGCCTCTGGCTCTTCGAGGAGGCTGTTGATTGCGGGCGGCGCCAACTACGACAGCCCGTTTCACGCGCGACTGCGTGAACTTTCAGGCGAGAAGGTGATTCTTTGTGGTCACATCGACGACCAGGATGTTGTCAAAGAGCTTCATTGCAACTGCTTCGCGTACCTGCACGGGCACTCGGTTGGGGGAACTAACCCGTCTCTGCTCAAAGCAATGGGTTTTGGCAATTGCATCCTTGCTCTTGATACAGTCTTCAACCGCGAAGTGCTCGCCGATGGCGGATTGTTCTTTCCCCGGGACGCAGGCGTGCTCGCCGCAATGATCGGCGAGATCGAGGGCGAGCCAGCGCGTGTCGCAGAGCTGCGGCGCATGGGTCCGGCAAGAATTCAGGCCAACTACACGTGGGAGAAAATTGCGGGGCAGTACGATTCGCTCTTCCGCGAGGTAGTTGCGAGGTGAGTCGGCGAGATCGCATGCCGTTTGTGACCAGGACTGTTGAATGCTGAGCAGGTTTGGGCCGATCGCGAGGAATTCGTTTCTCAACCTCGTTGGCTTCACGATTCCGCTGCTCGCCGGCCTCGTTTCAGTTCCAGTCATCACGCGCGAGCTCGGCGCGGCCCGATTCGGGCTGCTCTCGCTCGCCTTCGCGATTCTCGAATATTCAACTTTATTCGATCTCGGCCTCGGCGCCGCGACAACGCGTGAAGTTTCCGCCTCGCTCGCGAGGCGGGATGAGAATGTTTCTGCCCTTGTGAGCGGATCTATCGTCAGCCAGATGCTGCTAGGAAGCTTTGGCGCGCTCATTCTGATCGGTCTCGCTCCTGTTCTGGTCGATCATGTTTTCGTCATACCTCCAGCGCTACGTGCTGAAGCGGTGGCAGTGTTTCGCATTCTCGCACTGATGACACCGCCAACTTTATTGTTCCTCTCTCTGCGCGGCGTGCTCGAGGCGGCGCAAAGATTCGATCTCAGCAATGCGGTAAGAGTACCGAGCAGTGTCGCGACGTTCGTCATTCCCGCGGTGGCCGCGAGCTTTGGCTTCTCCCTGCCGTACATCGTCGCAATGCTTCTCATTTCGCGGTGCGCTATCTGTGTCGTGATGATAGTGGTCGTGCAGCGCGCCATCCCGACCCTTAAGTGGAAACTGCGCATCGACTGGACTGCATTGCGTCCGCTTTTTCTTTTCGGCGGATGGATGTCAGTCTCGAACGTCGTGAGCCCGCTTCTGGTTTATCTCGATCGGTTCATGCTTGGCTCGCTGGTCGGCCTCACCGCGGTTGGCTACTACACGGCGCCTTTCGATGGAGTGATGCGGCTGCTGATTCTGCCGGCAAGCCTGATGGGAGCAGTGTTTCCGTCCGTAAGTGCAATGAACGCGATCGGAGATCACGCCGGCATTCACCGTATCTTCAACAAGGCAGTTGCGCGGACCCTGTTGATCGTCTCCGCGCCCGCTCTCGTGATTGGGATTGCCGGCCCGCTTTTGCTGCGGCTCTGGCTTGGTCCCGCCTTCGCTGAGCATGGCGCGTTGGCGATCCGGATTCTTGCGGTGGGCGTCTTCGTCAATGCACTCGCTCACGTTCCGTCGGGCATCATCACGGCCATGGGAAGGCCAGACGTGGTCGCGAAGTTTCACATGGCGGAACTCGTGTTTCACGTTCCTGTCGCGTGGTTCCTGATAACACGCTTTGGAGTTCCTGGCGCCGCAGCAGCGTGGACATTTCGCGTGATCGTCGATGCCACAGTGTTATTCATCACTTCACTGCGCATGCTGCGCGATCAGCATGCACCGGTGCCGCCCGACGCGCTCCAGGCATCACCACTAATGCGCTGATGCTCGAGCTCGAAGGAGTCGCGCCCCCACGGGAGCGCAATAAATCAGCTAGAGTGACCGGCTTCGCAAAGCCGTACTTGCTCGGCCTCGGATACTCGATCGCTCTGTTCACTGTTGGATGGACGACGTGGCGTGGCCGCGCCTCGATTGTGGATCTCTGCTCAAAACTTGGCTACCGGCACGACACGCGTGAGCCAATCGAGCTTCCCGCCGTTTCGATGCATTCTATAACCGGTGATGCAAGTGCCATCCGTGTGCATGAACTAGATGCGGTCGACGGTAACGTGAGTGAAAAAGAGCTTGTTGTTCTCAACAGTCTGGTCGTGTCATCAAACGCAAATAGTATTTTCGAGCTGGGTACATTCGATGGGCGCACGACGCGAAATCTTGCAGCCAATGCCGGGGACCACGGCCGAGTGTTCACGCTCGACCTCCCTCGTGCGTCGGTCATTGGTCTCACCGCGCCAATTCATCAGCACGAAGAGCGCTACGTCGACAAGGATATTTCGGGCGCGCGATATCGCGGCTCTTCAGAAGAACCGCGCATCACCCAGCTTTACGGCGACTCGGGTACGTTCGATTTCTCGCAATATTTCGGGATCATCGATTTCGTGTTCGTTGATGCCTCACACGCATACCGATACGTCGTCAACGACTCACTCGTCGCCTTGAAATTGCTGCAACGGGAAGGCGGGGTGATTGTCTGGCATGACTACGGCCGCTGGGATGGAGTAACACGTGCGTTGAACGATCTGCGAGTCAATCACGGGAAGTTCGCAGAGCTCTCATACATCGAAGGAACTACGCTCGCGTTTCTCCGTTCTGGATCGTCCCCGCAATAATGTCAGCGGCGTGACGAATCGATACCGTTGCCGACGTCGCGGCGATCTCGGCGTCGCTCAGATACTCACCTGCGGGCGCGATATCAGTTTCGGTCACGCAGTATTTCCCGGCTTCGACTTGAGAGTGGGACATATTCCGCGCGAAGATAACACGAGTGCCGACGGCATTTCCAATGTGACGTGGACCAGAATCGAGGGTGAAC
>JANYKY010000423.1 GCA_025357975.1 Gemmatimonadaceae bacterium | reverse complement strand
ATTTGCGGATCGTTGGCCGCCTGCCTGCCGGTCTGTTGTACGGCGAGGTAAATCAGCACGGAAAGCGCTGTGGACATTCCGGCCATGGGAAGCCATCGGAGAAAGACACGTCGCATCATGGAGTGGATTGCTCTCTGGACTACGGTTGGGGGTTAGAGGGGCCGGCGATAACGGATGGCCTATCTACTTTATATAACAAAGTAGTCTGCGTCGCAAGGGCTACTCGATGAACCTTTGATGCGCCTGCGCCATCCGCTTATTTTCGCATCGGCAACTTCGTTCAAGCGTCGTTTGTCAGCCCGTATCCCCGACTGGAGTTCAGTTGAGACTGTCCGTGACTGCGGCACCCGTGCTTGCTTCGTTATTACTCGCTGCGTCGGCCGCGAAGGCTCAGCAAAAACACGTCGATTACGAGATCTCCTTTCCCAACGCCGCGGAGCATGAAGTCCGCGTCGTCGCGACGTTCGCCGGAATTGCTCGCGGCTCCGTGCTTCACGCGCGAATGAGCCGCTCGTCTCCTGGCCGGTATGCGGTGACAACTTTCTCGAAGAGCGTCTACGACGTAAGTGCAACTGATGGCAGCGGGAGGCCCCTCGCAATCTCCCGGTTCGACGATCACGAGTGGGACGTGAAAAGCGAAGATGGGACAATTCGGATCGGATACACGGTGTGGGGTGACAGGATCGACGGCACCAATCTCAGCGTTGACCACACGCATGCGCACCTGAACATGCCCGCCACATTCCTGTGGGCGCCCGAGACCGCGATGGCGCCCATCCGGCTGTCTGTGCACGCAGCAAGCGGCTGGAGCGTTGCGACTCAGCTCGTGCCGACTTCCGATCCGAGTTCGTTTACCGCGCCGAACATGCAGTGGTTCATGGACTCACCGACCGAAGTTGGCCCGGTGACATGGCGCACATGGACGACGTCATATGGCGGAAAGATCTCGACCTTCCGGCTCGCCGCTCACACCCTTTCAACTGCTGCTCAAGTCGACACCTTTACTTCGATGGCCCGCGCCGTCGTTGCTGAAGAGATCGCAATGTGGGGCGAGCCAGCCGGTTACGACTACGGCACTTACACATTTCTCGGTGACTACCTTCCGTGGGCAGGCGGCGACGCGATGGAACATCGCAATTCGACGTTCCTGACGAGCTCACGCGGGCTCGACACACATGCCAACCGCATGGGTAACCTCGGGTCTCTCGCGCACGAATTCTTTCATTCCTGGAACATGGAGCGGCTTCGGTCGAAGGAAATCGAGCCGTTTGATTTCGATCGCGTCAACATGTCCGACGGATTGTGGTTCGGCGAAGGTTTCACGAATTATTATGGCCCGCTTCTCATTCGCCGTGCCGGCTACTACACGGACAGCGAATACGTTCGCCAGCTCGCCGGAGCGATAATTGGAACGATCAACTCTCCGGCCCGCCTTCACGGGTCGCCGATTGACATGAGCAGAGCCGCGGTGTTCTTCGATGGTGCATCATATCCAGAAGGTACGAATCAGCCGAATATTTTCCTTAGCTACTACACATGGGGGTCGGTAGTCGCGGCTGGTCTCGATCTGACCCTTCGCGAACGATTCAACACCACGCTCGACAGTTACATGCGCGCGATGTGGAGAGACTTCGGCTCACATCAAACGAAAGCCTTTGCGCCAGAAAGGCCCTACACAGTGAACGATCTTCGGGTCGAGCTGGGCAAATTGACAAAAGATCAGGCGTTCGCGAATGACTTCTTCCGCCGCTATGTAGAGGGAAGGGAGGTGCCGGACTTTGCAACCCTCGTTACGCCAGCGGGACTGGCCCTCGTGAAGGAGAGCGTTTTAAAACCGTTCATCGGGGCATCGCTCGACAATGACGCAAAGGGAGTGTTCATCAACTGGTCCTCCTCCACCGGGTCAGCTTACGCCGCCAGTCTCAGCAGCGGCGACATCATCGTCTCGGTGGACGGCCAGCCCGCAACATCGATCGAGGTTTTCAACGCAATGGTATCAAAGCATCGCGTTGGAGATATTCTGAAGCTCGACGTGCTTCAAAAAGGAAATCTCCCCGCGACGGTCG
>JANYKY010000420.1 GCA_025357975.1 Gemmatimonadaceae bacterium | reverse complement strand
ATGGATCATAACGGGAGGGTGATCGGCGCCGTCGCTGCCGCGATATTTGAGATCGAATTTTTCGGGCAGAACAAAGTCGACCTGAACCGTACCGAGTTGCCATTTACGCCCAATCGCATCGGCAAGATTGATGTCGAGCTTCGGCCCGTAGAACGCGCCGCCCCCTTCATCGATCGTGAACTCCTGCCCACGCTTACGCATTACGTCCGAGAGAAGCTCCTCGGCCGCTCTCCACTGCTCGACCGAGCCGAGAGCCTTTTCCGGCATAGTGGACAGCTCGATCGTGTACGGATATCCGAAAGTCTTGAGCATCTCGTCGACGAGATCGAGAAGTCTTTCAATCTCGGTCGGCACCTGGTCGGGGGTGCAGAACACGTGCGCATCGTCCTGGGTGAATCCGCGCACGCGCAGCATGCCGTGCAGCACACCACTTCGTTCGTACCGGTAAACAGTTCCGAACTCCGCATACCTGATTGGGAGATCGCGATACGACCTGCTGTGTCCCTGATAGATGCAGATGTGCCCAGGACAGTTCATCGGCTTTGGGCGGTACGAAGCCCCCTCTACGTCCATCGCCCCGAACATGTTCTCCTTGAAATTTTCGAGGTGGCCCGAAATCTGGAAAAGCTTTTCGCTGACGATGTGCGGTGTATAGACGAGCTCATAACCATGACGCAGAATCAGGTCGCGCTCATAGACCTCGATTTCATTCCTGATAGTAGCTCCGCGCGGATGCCACAGAATCAGGCCAGGGCCCACACGTTGATCCGTTGAATACAGGTCGAGCTGATGCCCCAGTAAGCGATGATCACGACGCTTCGCTTCTTCGAGACGGTGAAGATGCGACTCCAGATCTTCCTTGTTGAAGAATGCCGTCGCGTAAATGCGCTGCAGCATCTGGCGCTTCTCATCACCGCGCCAATACGCACCAGCGGTGTGCAGCAGCTTGAAATGCTTCAGGTACGAAGTATCAGGAATGTGCGGTCCACGGCACAGGTCGATAAACGGCCCGTCCGTGTACGTAGAGATGATCTCGTCATCCGGGAATTCTGAAAGGCGCTCCAGCTTCAGCGGATCGTCTGCAAACTTTTCCCGCGCCTCCTCCTGCCCAACCTCAGCGCGCTGGAACGGATATTTCTCGGCAATGACCTTCCGCATCTCCGATTCGAACTGCTCGAGATCTTCGGGTGTGAACGGCTGGTCGACTTCGAAGTCGTAGTAAAAGCCATCTTCAATGGAGGGCCCGAAGCCGATCTTCGCGTCCGGTCGAAGACGCCTGACGGCAGTGGCGAGGATGTGAGCTCCGGAGTGCCGAAGGACGTCCAGCGCCTGGCGGTCGCGCGAGGTAAGCACGTGAAACGACCCTCCCTTCCTGAGGGGAGTAACGAGGTCCTGAACTTCCCCGTTCACCTCTACAGCAAGCGCATCTTTTAGCAGCCGCTGGCCGATCGATCCGACCACATCCCGCGGCAAAGTTCCCTGCTCGACATGGCGCGTCGCGCCGTCGGGCAGGGTGAGTGTCAACATTTCAGACATCGAGGATTCCGTGCCGCAGATGGCCTTTAACTTGCTCGTGCGTAAGCTATCGTTCGAGGATACCCTTCGCCACAGGTTTGCCTACATGTCTCCATTCAGATATCGCGACGAAGAATCCAACGCCACCGGTGCGCTGTACGTCGCGCTCGGGGCGCTGGCTGGATTCGCCGCCGGGGTTGTTGTCGCTCAGCAGTACGGAGGCATCTCCGGACTGACGTCAAAAATTCGTGATCGCTTCGGCAAGACGGGGGATGAAGACGGCGGCGGCGACGCTCAGCTGAACGCCCACGGGCACGATCATCAGTACGATTCGGATGATGACGAAGACGAATTTGCAGCCGACGGCGACGACGATGGTCCGTACGACGCCACCGAAGAGCTGGAAGAAAGAGTCCTTGAAGCGTTCCGCAACGATCCTGTATTGAGTGAGCGCGCAATCGATATCGGCGCGATCGACGAAGGCATTGTCGAGCTCACTGGTTGGGTCAATGCCGAAGACGAATCACAGCAGGCGGTAGTGGTCGCCCGCGGCGTTCCAGGCGTTGACACAGTCGTGAACCGCCTGGCTGTTCGCGACGACGAAGATCTTCAGGACGAGCTTGCTGACCGCTACGAGGATGGCGATCCGTCACTCACCGAAGGTCAATGGGAAGGCCAGAGTGTCGGAACCGGACGCAGCCGGCAGGGCTCGTCGGCTGACATCGACCGCCACGCAGATCCGCATGCAGCGCTCGAAGAAGCAGCGATCGATCACAATCTCCTGGACGAAGACGATCTCGGTGACCTCAAGGCGGAGCGACGTGCCCGGTCGAAGCAGCCGCCAAAACGGGGACGCACCGACGGTTCACCCATTTCTCCGACCGGCGTTCCCAAAGCTGATCACGTTGCTGATCCGCTTGACGCGCCCGCGTCTGTCGAGGCCGCGACCGGCGAGTAGTTCGCGGCGCTCAAGGCCGCGCTCTTACAAGAGGTTTTTGGCCCGGTTAACTTGCGCAGAGGATGAGCAAGACAAACCAGCCAGCAGACCTCTCAACTCAGTTTGATCCTTCCGTCGTCGAGCCCGCTCTCTATAAGGAGTGGCTCGACGCCGGACTTTTTGTCGCGGATCAAACCAGATCTCGCCCCAGCGGCGGCGATCGCGAGCCCTTTGTCATTGTGATGCCACCGCCCAACGTGACGGCGGTTCTGCACATGGGGCATGGCCTCAACAACACTGTGCAGGACGTCGTCATCAGATGGCGGCGCATGTGCGGGGACGAGGCCTTGTGGGTCCCAGGCACCGACCACGCGGGCATCGCGACGCAAAACGTAATCGAGAAGCAGCTCGCGGCTGAAGGCACGAACCGCTTCGACCTCGGGCGCGATGCTTTCGTCGCCCGAACAACTGCGTTTGTGACCGAAACCGGCGGCACGATTCTCGACCAGCTCCGTGCAATCGGAGCTTCGTGCGACTGGACCCGCACAGCGTACACGCTTTCCCCTGAGCTCTCCACATCGGTTCGCGAAGCTTTCGTCCAATTGCATGAGCGCGGCCTTATCTATCGAGGTCACCGCGTCATTCACTGGTGCTCGCGATGCCTTACTTCGCTAAGCGACGAAGAGGCCGAGCACACTGAAGAAACCGGTAGTCTTTATCACGTCAGTTATCCGCTGAGCGATGGAATTGGCAGTGTGACAATTGCGACAACGCGGCCCGAAACGATGCTCGCTGACGTTGCGGTTGCAGTGCATCCCGACGATGAGCGTTATAAGGCGCTGATTGGGAAAACCGTCGTTCTCCCGATCGCCGGTATCGAAATTCCAATCATCGCGGACGCAGTTGGCGTGGACCCCGCCTTCGGAACCGGTGCGCTGAAGATTACGCCCGCGCATGATCAAAATGATTTCGAAATAGGCACTCGGCACCGACTGCAGATGCCTGTGATCCTGTCACCCGATGGCCGCATGGAAAACGGGGCCGACGCTGGCAACCGCGTCCCTGCCTCATTGATAGGGCTCGATCGATTCGAGGCCCGCACCACAGTCGTGGAGATGCTTCGGGCCTCGGGAAATCTCCTCAACGTCGAAACGCACACCCACGGCGTTCGCCATTGCTACCGCTGCGACACCGTTGTCGAGCCGCGATTGTCCGATCAATGGTTCGTGAAGATGAAGCCGCTCGCCGAGCCTGCGTTACAAGCAGTGCGCGACCGGAAGATCCGGATTCTGCCGGAGCGTTGGGAAGCAGTTTATGTGAACTGGCTCGAAGGAATTCGCGACTGGAATATTTCTCGCCAGCTTTGGTGGGGACACCGTATCCCTGTTTGGTATTGCGACGCGTGCGGCGAAGTCACCGTTAGCCGTGACGATATTGTCTCATGCCCAAAGTGCAACGGCCCAGCGCGCCAGGACGAAGACGTACTCGACACATGGTTCTCATCGTGGCTTTGGCCGTTCTCGACGCTTGGCTGGCCGAACAAGGATTCCGCGGACCTGAAAGCGTTCTATCCGACAGATGATCTCATCACGGCTCCAGAGATAATTTTTTTCTGGGTGGCGCGGATGATCATGGGTGGTTTCGCCTTCATGGGCGAAGCTCCGTTCCATACGGTTTATCTGCACGGTACGGTTCGCGACATGAAGCACGTGAAGATGTCCAAGTCGCTCGGCAACGGGATCGATCCCCTCGACGTCATCGCGCTTTATGGGACTGACGCGTTGCGATACACGGTGATTGCCGGACTCGGGATGGGCGCAGATGTAATGCTCGACCCGACCGATCTGGAAAAATCATTCGCGCCGGGCAGGAATTTCGTCACGAAGCTGTGGAACATCGGTCGCTTTCTATTGACGAATGTCGGCGATGAACCGGTCCAGTCAGTTCATACCATAGACCCGGCTCGCCTGCGCCGCGCCGATCGCTGGATTCTGCATCGGCTCAATGAAGCGATATCTGAATGCGATTCTGCACTCGGCCCGCCTCGGCCGCGGAATGGTGTGTGGCCGGAATCGGAGCTGAAGAGCGGACTTCGACTGAGCGATTACGTGGAGACCGGGCGCCGCATTGTCTGGAACGAGCTGGCGGACTGGTATCTCGAAAGCACGAAGGGGCGACTCGCTTCGCCCGGCGAGGACCGCGAGGTTGCGCGCGCAGTTCTCGCACACTGCTTCGACGTCGCTCTGAGGCTGCTTCAGCCAGTCGTCCCGTTCATCACGGACACGCTCTGGCGCGGGCTGCCTGTTTCCGCCGACAACCGGGGCGAATTTATCGCGCGTGCAGCATGGCCGCGACCGGACGCCGGTGTCACGGCCAATGTTGAATTCGAGCTTGTGCGAGAAGCGGTGATCGCGGTGCGTCAGCTTCGCGCGGACTATGCAGTTCCACCGGGGGAGCGGATTCGTGCCCATCTCGACACAACATCGGCGGGATCGAACCGCGAAAGAGACGCGGCTGTATTTGCCGAGGAAAACGATTTTATCGCTCGAATTGCACGGTGCGATATTGATTCGAGTGGAGACTCTGCCAGCGCAAATGGTTCGACCATTCTGCTGTCATCGGGATCTCGCCTGATTGTCCCATTAGGCGGGATTGTCGATATCGACAAGGAATGCAAGAAAGCGAAGACAGAGCTTCAGAAGCTGGAAACTCAGCTGACTGCCCTTGAAACGCGACTGGGCAACCCCGGATTTACGGATCGTGCGCCTCTGAATGTTGTTGCGGCGGAGCGACAGAAACAGGTCGAATGGACCGCGCGGCGGGATCATCTCACGCAGAAAGTGGTGTCGCTATGCGGCTCCTGATTGCAGTAGCGGTCGGTGCGCTGTGTGGCGCCGGGGCATGCGCTTCGCCGGGTACGCCTCCGGGAGGTCCCGTCGATACACAGGCGCCGAAAATCGTCCGTGTCGCTCCTGACAGCGGAAAGACAGGCGTGACTCCGCGCGAGGTGATCTTTCAGTTCGATGAGGTCGTAAGCGAGCGGCCTGCCGGAGCGCCAACGCTCAGCGCTCTCTTTCTTATTTCTCCGCGCAACGGCGAGACGCAGGCGGATTGGCATCGCGGCGAGATTTCCGTGCGGCCCCGCCGGGGGTTCAGGGCCAACACGACGTACACTGTCAGCCTTCTTCCGGGTTTGAGCGATCTTCGCGGCAACACGCGAAATACCGGTGCAACAACCGTCTTTGCCACGGGGCCAACGCTTGCAACGGGCCGGATTGCGGGAACGCTTTTCAACTGGGCCGAAGGGCGAATCATCGCACGCGGATTGATCGAAGCGCGGCAAAGTACTGACACAATGACGGTTTATCTGGCGGCCAGCGATTCGGCCGGAGTGTTCGAGCTTCGCAATGTGCCGCCGGGTCGCTACAACGTGCGCGGAATCTCTGACGACAATTCAAATCATGCCCTCGATCCGCGTGAGCCGTTCGATACCGCCATCGTCAATCTTACAGATTCATCGAATGTTGACCTGCTTGCATTCGTACACGATTCGACTGGTGCGCGTCTGTCGAGCGTGAACGTCAGGGACTCGGTGACACTCGAGTTGTTGTTTGACAATCCACTGTCCGTGACGGCGCCCGTCACCGCTGCCTCCATCCGTGTTCGCGCGCCGGACTCCACTGATGTTCCAATCGTTTCAGTCAACGGGCCGCCGGCGGATACGACCAAATCGCTCACACGGAAACCGCTCCGGCCCATCCCGCTGCGCACGCTCATCGTACGTCTCGGCAGGCCTCTTCGGCAAAAGGTCGACTACCGGGTGCGCGCGAGTGACATCCAGAACCTCACAGGAGTTGTGCGCACAAGTGAGCGCAGTGTGACTGTTCCCGCGCCTGTTGTGGTTCCCGCAGCCGTAAAGCCGCCGGGAACAGTTCCGCCGCCCGTGATCAAACCTCCCGGCACATCAAAGCAATGAGCGATGCGCGGAGAACGTTGCCTGGTGTGAGCGCGCTCCTCGAGCTTGACGACGTGCGCCGGCTGCTGGCGGCCAATCAGAGATCCGTTGTCGTAAATGCAATTCGCGCTGCCGTCGCTGAAGCACGCGCGGACATCTCGGCTGCTGAGATTGACAATTGGGGAAGTCGCATCACGGCACACGTCCAGTCGATGAATGTCAGGTCATTACGACCGGTTATCAACGCGACCGGGGTAGTCCTCCACACCAACCTCGGTCGTGCTCCTCTTGCCGATGCAGCAATTGATGCGGTTTGTCAGGTTGCCTCGGGATTCACCAATCTCGAGTACGATCTCACGACCGGTAAGCGAGGGTCGCGGTATGTGCACTGCGTAGCCCTCCTTCGCGAGCTGACAGGAGCGGAGGATGCGATTGTCGTCAACAACTGCGCCTCGGCACTCGTGCTTGCACTCAGCGCCATTGCTCGCGGCCGCGATGTCATCGTATCGCGCGGTGAGCTCGTGGAGATCGGCGGAAGTTTCCGGGTTCCGGACATCATGGGACGAAGTGGCGCAAATCTCGTCGAAGTGGGAACGACCAACCGCACGCATCTGGATGATTACACGCGCGCCATCACTTCACGCACCGGCGCCATAGCGAAGATTCATCGGAGCAACTTCGCACTGTCGGGATTTGTAGCCGAAGTATCCGTGCGGTCCCTTGCGCCGTTTGCACGGGAGCATTCGATCCCGATTATTCATGATCGAGGAAGTGGTCTATTGATCGATTTGAGCTCCTACGGACTGCGTGGCGAGGCGACAGCACGCGACGCGCTGAACGAAGGCGCGGACCTCGTCCTGATGAGCGGCGACAAGCTATTGGGCGGGCCGCAGTGCGGCATTGTACTCGGAAAGAGGCACTCGCTCGACATCCTTCGACGCGATCCATTTGCGCGCGCGATGCGAGTGGACAAGATGACGATTGCCGCACTTACTGCGACGCTCGAGCTGTATCGTGATCCAGAAATCTCCCTCACCGAGATTCCTGCGCTCGCGATGCTTACGTCGAGTGCTGAGAGCATACGACTTCGCTGCAGCTCGATGGCGTCCGACCTCGCGCAACGCGGTATCACCGCGAGAGTGGTCGAAAGCGAAGCAAGCGTCGGCGCCGGCGCATTTCCAACGACTCCAATTCCTTCTTTCGCGCTCGCGTTCGACGCAGCTGACATTGGCGCGACAGAACGGAAATTCCGCCTTGGCCAAACCCCGGTGATTGGCAGAATCGCCGACGGTGTGATGCTCCTCGATCTCCGCAGCGTGCTCCCACGTGAGGATGCGTTGCTATTGAAGGCAATCGAAGCCGCGATCGCGTGAACAGCCTCCCCACCGCGGTTTTCCTGGACAGGGACGGCACAATCATTCATGACGCGCATTACCTCTCACGTCCCGATCAGGTGCAGCTGATCCATGGAGCCGCGGATGCGATCGCGAGAATCAACTCGGCGATGATCCCATTGATCGTCGTCACGAACCAGTCGGGCATCGGCCGCGGATATTTCACGCTTGAGGATTTCAGGGCGGTGTCACAGCGGCTGGACGAGCAGTTGGCGGAGAGCGGAGCGCACATCGACGAGACGTACTTCTGCCCTCATACTCCCGACGATAAGTGCGAGTGTCGGAAGCCCGGGGATTTGTTGTTTCGGCGGGCCCAGCAGGAGATCCCGGCCATCGATCTCGCTCAGTCCCTGTACGTCGGTGATAAAATGCGTGATATCGAAGCGGGTCTCGCGTTTGGCGGGCACGGAGTTATCGTGCCTCACGCGAAAACGCCGACGTCTGAGACCCTTCGAGCGGTGGAGGTGGCTCGCGTCGCGCCGTCGCTCGCAGTTGCCCTCGATTGGTTTCTCTGCGCTAACTGATGGATGTCAACTACGGGCGAACAGCAGTCGTGCAACTTCGGTGAAGCCCAAAAGGAGTTGACGCAAGCCCTTACTGATCTCGCGGCCCGAAGATAAAATCGCGGTCATGCCAGTGAACATCGCGGTGCTCGCGTCCGGTGACGGAACCAACCTCCAGGCGATCATCGATTTCAATTCCCGGCTCGGAACCGCCGCACGAGGAGTGGTGACGCTCGTTGCTTCCAACAAGGAAAGCGCTGGTGCACTGAGCCGGGCTCGGTCCGCTGGGATTATTGCGGACGTCTTCGATGCGAAAGACGACGGCACTTCCCTCCTGTCGCTTCTCACGAAACACTCTATCGGGCTCGTGGTTCTCGCTGGATATCTCAAGCACCTTCCGCCGCGCGTCACCGCCGCGTATCGGGCTCGCATCATGAACATTCACCCCGGCTTGCTTCCCGAATTCGGCGGCCCGGGCATGTACGGATCCAGGGTTCACAGCGCCGTTCTCGCCGCTGGCGCGACTACGAGTGGAGTCTCGGTTCACTTTGTGGATGACCTGTTCGACCACGGCCCTCTGATTGCTCAATGGCGCGTACCAGTTCTTGACGGCGATGATCCGACAAGCCTCGCCGAACGCGTGCTCAAAGTGGAGCATCTTGTCTATCCACGCATTGTCGAGATGGTCGCGACACTCAACGAAGCACAATTCTTCGCAGATTACTGACATGCCTCTCGCACTGCTTTCTGTTTCCAACAAGACGGGTCTTCTGGAATTCGCACAGGGCCTTTCCGCTCTCGGGTGGGATCTCGTCTCCACCGGTGGTACGGCGAAGGCGCTTCGCTCCGCGGGACTCACGATTCGCGAAGTGAGCGACCTGACTGGATTTCCCGAAATGCTCGATGGAAGGGTAAAAACGCTTCATCCGCTGATTCATGGCGGACTGCTCGCAAAACGCGACGACGTCGAACACATGAGGGTCGTGGCGGAACACGCCATCCCGCTCATCGATCTCGTGGTCGTCAACCTTTATCCGTTTCAGGCAACCGCCGCCCGGCCCGGCGTGACGCCCGGTGAAGTCATCGAGAATATCGATATCGGCGGGCCGTCCATGCTGAGATCGGCCGCGAAGAATTTTCAGTCCGTCACTGTAATCGTCGATCCAGCCGACTACCGTCGTGTTCTGGCTACGCTCCAGGCGCAGGACGACGACCTCGAGCTGAGAAGACTTCTCGCCGAAAAGGTTTTCGCACATACGGGAGCTTACGACGGAGCGATTTCCCACTGGTTCGCCTGCGAGCGATCCGAAGAATTCCCGGACGAAAGCGTCATTGCACTCGAACGCTCGCAAACGTTGCGTTATGGGGAGAATCCCGGCCAGCGAGCGGCCTTCTATGTTGAACGAATTGGAAAGGGCCTTTCAGGACTCGTCCAGAAAGGTGGTAAAGAGCTGTCGTTCAACAATCTGCTGGATCTCGAAGGCGCGCTACTCGCGACGGACCCGTTCGCTGCGGAGACTTGCTGTGCGATAGTTAAGCATACGACGCCATGTGGTCTTGCGACCGGCGCAACCGCTGTCGAAGCGTACCGGAAAGCACTGGCATGCGACCCTGCATCAGCGTTCGGATCGGTGATATCGTTCACCGTTCCCGTCGACGCCGAAACCGCCGAAGCTGTGTCGAGTTTGTTCGTGGAGTGCATTGTTGCGCCCTCGTTTACCCCCGAAGCGCTCGAGATCCTCGGTCGCAAGAAGAACCTGCGAGTCCTCGAGGGACGCGCGGATTGGGGTCCGCACTCGCTCGACTACAAGCGAGTCCGCGGCGGGTTTCTCGTGCAGGAACGCGCGAAGCCAATATCCGAGAAAGACGGATGGACTGTGGTCAGCAAACGCCAGCCTACGGATGAGGAGAAAACAAACCTGGCATTCGCGTGGCGAGCGGTCGGAAGCGTGAAGTCGAATGCGATTCTTCTGGCTCGCGATGGGGCAACAATCGGGATCGGTGCGGGTCAGATGTCGCGCGTCGACGCAGCGTTTCTGTCGGTCCACAAAGCGCGTCTCGCAGGCCATAATACCGAGGGAGCAGTACTCGGTTCTGACGCGTTCTTTCCCTTTCGCGATGGTGTCGAGCAGGCCGCCGAGGCGGGCATCAAGGCAATCATTCAGCCGGGAGGCTCTGTTCGCGACGATGAAGTTATTGCCGCCGCCGATGAGCACGACATCGCAATGGTGTTCACCGGCCAGCGACAATTCCGGCACTAAGAGTCGGTGAATAGACGGTCATTTGTCGGAACTGCCGTCGGCGGTCTCGTTGCATCTTCATTTCGCCCACTTCAAGGTGCAACAGGCTTGACTCGACTTGGATCAATTGGCGTCCAGCTATATACGGTGCGCGAAGAAATGAAAAAAGATGTCGCTCGCACCTTGGCTGCAGTCGCAAAAGCGGGATACCAAGAGGTCGAGTTTGCCGGTTACTTCGGGCATTCCGCGAAAGACCTGCGACATATGCTCGACGACAACGGGTTGGTCTCGCCCTCAGCGCATATCCAGCTGGCCGATCTCGGACCGTCATGGGATGCCGCTCTCGACGCAGCAACCACCATTGGGCACAAGTATCTCGTCTGCGGATGGATCGACGAGCCGGACAGGACCGTGACCGGCTACGAGAAGATTGCGAGCCGCTTCAACGCGGCCGCCGAGAAGTCAGCGACGCGCGGGATCAAGGTCGGTTATCACAACTACTCGTATGATTTCACGAGGATCGATGGCGTAATTCCGTACGACATTCTTCTGCGCGAGTGTGATCCCGACAAAGTTGTGATGGAGATGGATGTATTCTGGATTCGAGCGGGCGGCGGAGATCCGATAGTGTACCTCGACCAGAATCCTGGCCGCTTTCGCATGCTTCACGCAAAGGACATGGGCCCGGCGCCGAAGAACGAAATGGAAGATGTCGGCAAGGGTATCATCGACTGGCGCGCGATCCTGAGACACGGAGAGAAGGCCGGCGTGAAATATGTGTTCGTGGAACACGACGACCCAAAGGATCCGTGGGGTTCGATTCGCGCCAGCTATTCCTATTTGCAAACGCTCGATTTTTAATCCAGCTACAGTCCTAGTTTTTTTTCATTCGCCTATTCCGCACTTAAGGACTCAATGCCTTCAACTCCCGCAAAGAAAACGTACGATGTCTGCATTGTTGGTTCTGGCGCTGGCGGCGGAATGGCTGCGCACGCGCTGACCAAGGCGGGCGCAAACGTCATAATGCTCGAAGCGGGCGGAAAGTGGTTCGCTTCGCACGGTGATTCGAAAATGCTCGTGCCCAACTATTCGTCGCCGCGCCGCGGCGGGTCGACGCGACTCAAGCCATTTGGCGAATTCGATGGCTGCGTCGGTGGATGGGAGATCGACGGAGAGCCTTACACAACCGCCCCGGGAACGAAGTTCGCCTGGTGGCGGGCGCGAATGCTCGGGGGGCGTACCAATCATTGGGGTCGCATCTCGCTGCGCTTTGGCCCGAATGATTTCAGGCGCAAGTCCATCGACGGACTTGGTGACGACTGGCCCATCACTTACGACGATGTCGCGCCTTACTACGACAAAACGGATCAGCTCATCGGCATCTATGGCAGCCACGAGGGGATCTACAACGAGCCCGACGGATTTTTTCAGCCTCCGCCTGCCCCGCGCTGTTACGAGCTGCTGATCAAGAAGGCCAGCGACAGGCTCAACATCACATGCATTCCAGCGCGTCGCTCCGTCATCACGAAACCCCTCAATGGCCGTCAGGCGTGCCACTACTGCGGTGAGTGCGGGCGCGGATGCGTGACAAAGTCGAATTTCTCGAGCCCGGATGTCCTGATCGCCCCGGCACTCCAGACCGGTAACCTCACGCTCGTAACGAACGCTATGGTGAGGGAAGTCCTCATTGGACCGAACGGTCTCGCGACTGGTGTAGCGTACATCGACAAGACGACGGGCGTTGATTCGAGAGTCAACGCTCGAGTCGTTGTTCTCGCAGCGAGTGCGTTGGAGACCGCGCGGATTCTGCTGAATTCACGTACATCGCACTTCCCGAATGGCGTTGCCAATACTAGCGGGACTGTCGGCAAGTACATCACTGATACGACCGGCACCGGCGTGTCAGGATACATCCCGGCGATGGAGGATCACGTCACTCACAATGAGGACGGTGCCGGAGGGCTCCACGTTTATATGCCGTGGTGGCTGAACAACAAGAAGCTCGACTTTCCTCGAGGATACCACATCGAGGTCGGCGGAGGCGTGCGTCAGCCCGGAGCTGGGTTCATGGGCGGTATCGAGAATTACCCCTCCGGTGGTGGGTACGGAAAGAAGCTCAAGGAGGATTACCGACGATATTACGGGGCGACGATCTCATTCGACGGACGCGGAGAGATGATCCCCAATGACGACACTTACTGCGAGATCGACAAGAAAGTCGTCGATCAGTTCGGAATTCCCGTTCTGCATTTTCACTGGAAGTGGAGCGACAGCGAGCTCAACCAGGTGAAGCACATGCAACAGACTTTCCGCTCACTGATCACTCAGATGGGGGGAACCGTGTTCAGCGACATGCCGGGCAAAGACAAAGGCTACGACATTGCTGATGGCGGCACGATCATTCACGAGCTCGGCGGCACCCGGATGGGACATGATCCCAAGACGTCGGTGGTTTCCGCTAACTGTCAGGCTCATGATGTAAAAAATCTTTTCGTGGCCGATGGAGGGCCGTTTGTCTCACAGGCTGACAAGAATCCAACATGGACGATCCTGGCACTTGCATGGCGAACGTCCGATTACATCACCGCGCAGATGAAAGCGAGGGCCTTATGAGCGACGACCTTTCGAGCAAGCCCGGAGTTGCGCGACGCGATGCAATCAAGGCCTTGGCAATGTTGCCTCTGGCAGCGGCGTGGGAATTTTCGACGCCTCAGCTGGCGCGCGCCGCGACAGTTTTCTCACCCGAATTCGCCGCAGATGTTGCAGGGACTCCATACGCCCCGAAATTTTTTACGGCTAGAGAGTTCAAGGCTGTCGGCGTGCTGGCCGACATGATCATTCCAGCTGACGATCGCTCCGGGTCGGCGACCGACGCCAAGGTTCCGGCATACATCGATTGGCTCATGGCGGATAGCGAGACTTCGCGCGACGATCGAACATCCATGCGTGGCGGACTCGCATGGCTCGATCTTCAGGCTTCGGTGCGTTTCGGCAAGGCGTTCGTCACCGCGTCTGATGCCGAGCGCCGGCAAATTCTCGATGAAATCGCGTGGCCCAAGAAAGCGAAGCCCGAGATGGGGCCAGGGGTTGAGTTCTTCAACAATTTCCGCGACCTGACGGCAAGCGGATTCTTTTCCACGGAGTTGGGCTATAAGGACGTTCGATTCGTCGGCAGCACGTTCAATCCCGGTTACAACGGCTGTCCACCTGAAGCCATGGCAAAGCTGGGCGTATCTCCCGACGTGATGAAAACGCGGGTCAAGCCAGAGTGACCGACAGACTTGGCATCGGCTTCATCGGAAGCGGGTTCAACGCCCGGTTTCACATGCAGTCGTTTACTGGTGTTCGCGACGCAGACGTACGCGGAGTGTGGAGTCCCAACGCAAAGAATGCGGCCGCGGCGGCGGCGTACGCGCGACAGCTGGAAGTCGGCGAAGCTCGCGCCTATCGCTCGATTACGGAAATGGTTTCGGATCCGGCGATCGATGCGATCTGGCTTTGCGGTCCTAACCAGGCGCGCATAGAGAACATCCAGGAAATCGTTCTCGCGCTGCGCAATGGCGCTGAGCTCCGCGGGATCGCGTGCGAGAAGCCGCTCGCCCGCAACGTCGAAGAAGCGAAGCGAGTTGCGAAGCTGGCCTCGAGTGTAGGGCTCAATACCGGGTATCTCGAAAATCAGCTTTTTGCCCCGGAGATCACTCGCGGGAAGGAGCTCATATGGGCGAGGGGAGCTGCACTTACCGGGAGACCTTATCTGGCGCGCGCCGCGGAAGAACATAGCGGCCCCCACATGCCGTGGTTCTGGCAGGCGTCGCTCCAGGGGGGTGGAGTGTTGAATGACATGATGTGTCATTCGGTAGAAGTAGTCAGGCACCTTCTCACGAAGCCTGGCGACCCACGATCATCGCTCCGGCCGCTTCGCATCACAGCAAACATTGCCTCCCTCAAGTGGACACGCCCCGCATATGCGAGGCGCTTGTCTGCGACAATGGGAAAACAGGTCGACTATCGAAAACGGCCGGCGGAGGATTTCGCGCGGGCGACTATTGAATACGAGGCAGAGAGCGGGGAGCGAATGATCGGTGAGGTGACGACGTCGTGGAGTTTCGTCGGCGCCGGATTGAGACTCTCGGCTGAACTGCTCGGACCAGAATACTCGATGTCGTGGAATAGTCTCGACAGCGGTCTAAAACTTTTCTTCAGCCGCGAAGTAAAAGGCAAGGCCGGCGAAGACCTGGTCGAGAAGCAGAATGCCGAGACGGGAATGATGCCCGTTGTCGCAGAAGAGGCCGCGGCGTACGGATACGAGGCGGAAAACAGGCACTTCGTTCGCGCCTTTCTCAGTGGCAAGAAAGGGATGCTGACATTCGATGACGGCGTCGAAGTCATGCAGATTCTGATGGCCGCATACATGAGTGCCGAGAAAGGTCGCACTCTTGATTTCCCGCCGAAGGGTCTCGACAAGTTCAGTCCTGAGGTTGCGCGTGGTAAATGGAACCCGCGCAAGTGACAGCATTGCCGGTGGCGTGAGCAGTAGCGCTGCTGTCGTTATAATCGGCGGCGGCGTGATCGGCGCCAGCATCGCTTATCATCTCGCACTGAACGGCGTGCGAGACGTGATAGTGCTCGATCGCGCAGCGGCACCAGGCGCAGGCAGCACCGGAAAAGCGACAGGTGGATACCGGGCACAGTTCGCGACCGCAATCAACGTCCGCCTTTCTCTGCTCGCGCGGGCGAAACTAATCGGTTTTCGCGAAGAAACGGGCGTCGACCCGGGATACCAACCGGTCGGGTACCTTTGGCTGGCGGCGGACAACCGGCAGCTCGAGCTGCTTCGTGAATCGCAACGCATGCAACACGCAGAAGGTTTATCGGAGGCCGTCGAACTGAGCCTGGACGATATTGCCGATGTAAACCCAGCGATATCGCTGGATCGCGTGGCCGGCGCCGCCTTCTGTTCAACCGACGGTTATATCCGCCCGCTTGAGATTCTGCGAGGCTACATCGAGGCCGCCGCGCGATTGGGCGTTCGCTTTGTGTGGAATGAAGAAGTGATCTCGGCCGCCCTCACTCAATCCGGCTGCCTGAAACAAATATCAACCGCTAAGGCGACGTATTCGGCCGATCATTATGTCAATGCCGCGGGAGCGTGGGCGGCAACGGTCGCATCGTTTGCAGAAGTCGCGCTCCCTGTCGTTCCATTGAGAAGACAGGCGGCGCTCTCTGTTCCGACGAACGTTCTGCCAGCTTCCATGCCAATGACGATCTTCATGGAAGACAATTTTCACATGCGAATTCGGGATGGGCGTGTCTTGCTTTGCTGGCCCACTCCGGAACCCGCCGGGACGCCTTCCAGCTTGCGCGCCGATCAATTATGGATCGATGAGGTCACGGCAAAGGGCCACGAACGCGCACCCGTCCTCCGCAACGTGGAGATCGACAGGGCGATGTGTTACGCGGGATTGTACGAGATGTCGCCTGATGACCACGCAATCATCGGACGATCCGTCGAATGCGAGAACTTGTGGTTGGCGAATGGATCATCCGGGCATGGCGTCATGCATTCGCCAGCGATCGGTCACATCCTGAGCGATCTCATTTTCGGTCGTACGCCGCCCGTAGATGTAACGCAACTGCGCCCTTCGCGATTTGCGGAGGGCGCAGCGATTGTATCGAGTGAGCTGATCTAGCTCGCTTACACGGCGATTGGCTGAGCCAGTGGGATCGAGCCTGACGTCTCAGCCGAGACACTGCGCGGCCTGAACAACACCGCGAAGATTACGAGAATAACGACGGATCCGAGCGCGGGAACCATCCAGATGGATCGCCAGTCATGCGTTACCGCTCCATTCGCGCCGGTGGTCGCATATGCGTCCACCACTCGTCCGGAAACCCATGATCCGATGAAGAGTCCCGCTCCGAGTGTTACGAAGGCAATCAGCCCCTGAGCGGCGGCTCGAATTCGATTCCCTGCCTGCTGGTCGACATATATCTGACCGGTCACGAAGAAGAAATCGTAGCAGACTCCGTGCAGCAGGATTCCGAGGTAGAGAGCCCACACCATCGAGCCCGTGTTGCCGTACGCGAACATCGCGTAACGCAATGCCCACGCGGCCATCCCAACGAGCATAATCTTCTTCACGCCCATGCGCACGAGTGCGATTGGAAGCAGCAACATGAAACCAAGCTCGGATGCCTGGCCGAGCGTCATCTTGGTTGCGGCTTCGGAAAGCCCAACTTCGTTAAGGTAGAGATTCGTGAACGCGTAATAAAACTGAAGAGGAATGCAGAGCAGAAAGGATCCGACGACAAACGTCGCGAATGAACGGTCTTTAAGCAGCGACAATGCATCAAGCCCGAGCACGTCACGCACGTTGAGCGGCTTGCCGGCCGCATGCGGCGGCGTGTGCGGAAGCAGAAAGCAGAAGAAACCGAGCACAAGCGATCCGAGCGCTGCAATTCGCATCGGAGTGGCAGTCGCTTCGAGCCCAAGCCGTCCGACTAAAACGCCTGCAACGATCCACCCGACTGTGCCCAGCACTCTGATCTTCGGAAAGTCTTTTGCCGAATCGCTCATGTTGTCGAATGAGATCGAGTTCGTCAGAGCGAGTGTCGGCATGTAGAGCAGCGCGTACAGAATCAGGAGCGGATAAAATCGTCCGAACGTCGTCTGCATCGATACGAAATAGAGGAGCGCTGCGCCGCCGATATGCAGAAGGGCCAGCATTCTCTGCGTCGGAAAGAATCGGTCGGCGATCATACCGACGAAAAACGGCGAAACCATCGCCGCGATAGCCGTGGTCCCATAAGCAGCGCCGATCTGTGTTCCGTCGAACTTGAGCGTGGTGCCGAGGTAAGTGCCCATCGTCACGTACCATGCTCCCCAGACGAAATATTGCAGGAACATCATCACCGACAGCCGCGCGCGTGGGCTCATGGCAGAACCTTGATCCTGATGTTGCGGAACTCGACTTTGTCGCCGTGATCCTGGAGAGCGATGTAGCCTTCGCCAGCTTTCCCGTAGTTGGGCATCATCTTGAACTTGCTGGCCGCTACCCGCGCCTGCCAATCGGCGCTGCCGAGTTCGTAGGAGAATAATTTCTTTCCGTTGAGCCAATGCTCGACATGGTTGCCGCGAACGATGATTTCCGCCGCATTCCATTCGCCGGCCTTGTGGACCACTCCGCGTGGCGCCGGGAATATTCCGAAGGCAGATCCGGCGGAGGTGATCTGTAACTTGCCATCGGAGTGGCGCGCATCGTCGAGAATCTGCATCTCGGGACCACTCTGCCACGGATAGTCGTTGTCTTCGGTCAGCCGGTAAATGATTCCGCTGTTGCCGCCTTCACTGATGCGCCAGTCGAGGGCGAAGTCGAAGTTGCGGTACTTCCGGTTGGTGAGAAGGTCGCCGGCAGCGACGGTTGTGTCCGCAGACCGGCTGAGAATTCCGTCCGTGATAACCCAGCCGGGCCCGACGGTGGTTTGTTTGTAGGTGTGCCAGCCGTTGGTGGTGCGGCCGTCGAAGAGAAGGACCCAGCCCTTCTTGATGTCGCTCTTGCTGAGCTTGTTCATGACGGTACCCTGCGCGCGTGCGACGGAGGTCGCAGCGATGGTTGTTGCCACGATAACTGTTGAGACGATCAATGCTGCTCGTCGTGCGTTGCTGGAGCTCATGTATTCCCCGGGGGTAGAAGCGACGCGAACATAAGTGACGTACCAGCAATGGGGAAGCACTCGACAATGCCTCGGCCTGTTGCGGTTGAGTAACGCGGTCGGTGCCAATAGTTTCAGGGGTTCCTGGCAGGGCCGGGAGGGTTGGCAGAATGGCTATTGCACCAGTCTTGAAAACTGGCGTCCGTAAGGACTTCTGGGTTCGAATCCCAGGCCCTCCGTTGATGAACCTCCGCGGGCAAGTATTCCGCCCCTTTGGGAGAGTATGGATATTACGTGATCCTCCTTACAGAGCTCATCATTTCAGTCATACGCCACCGCATCACTAATTCGGCCGCCCTCGGCCTGTTCTTTCTCGCCTCACTCTCCGCGACTGCTGGCGCCCAGACACCCGCGCCGCCCGTGTCAGCAGGCGTCACCGCCGGAGCATCGAGCACTTCGCCGCTTCTAAAGCCCGGTCGCGACCCGATGCAGCCGATCGACTCCGAGTACACGCGAAAAATCCACGAGTACACGACTGAGCCTTTCTTTCTTTCGTCGCTCGTAGACTACCTCCCCGCATCAGCAACTGTCCCGACGCCGAAAGCCGTGCTCGGCGACATCGCCGGAGCGAAAGACAACCTCCCGTACTCGAAAGAGGTCTACACCTACATGCGAATGCTCGAGAAGGCGAGCCCGCGCGTAAAAGTTTTCTCGATCGGAAGGTCGGAAGAAGGACGCGAGATGATCGCGGTCGCAATCGCATCGGACGAGCTCATCGCCAACCTCGATGCAAACAAGGCAAAGCTTGCAAAGCTCGCCGACCCGCGAACGATCGGCATGAATGACGCGACCGCTGCAGAAATCGTCAGCACCGTCGCGCCCGTTTACTATATCACCGGCACCATTCACTCATCGGAATCGGGCGCACCAACAGCGTTGATGTAATTGGCGTACCGACTCGCCGTCGACGAAAGCCCATATATCCGGAACATTCGAAACAACCTCATCACCCTCATCACGCCAATCGTCGAAGTCGACGGACGCGATCGCGAAGTCGATCTCTTCAAGTGGCACATGGCGCACCCAACGGACACCTACCCAAATCTTCTTTATTGGGGCAAGTACGTCGGTCACGACAACAATCGCGACGCAATGGCACTCACGCTGAACCTGACGCGCAATGTCCTGAATACCTATATCGACTGGAAAGCGCAGGTTCTTCACGATCTTCATGAATCCGTCCCGTTCCTTTACGACAACACGGTCGGGGACGGACCGTACAACGCCTGGGTGGACCCCCTCCTCACGAACGAATGGCAGCTCCTCGGCTGGAACAACGTTCAGGAAATGACGCGACTCGGGATGCCCGGTGTTTATACGCACGGCGATTTCGACACGTGGTCGCCTGGCTATCTCATGTTCATTGCTGCGACTCACAATGGCATCAGCCGGCTATATGAAACGTTCGGCAATGGTGGAACGGCCGAGACAATCGATCGAACGCTGACGCCCGATGAGACTTCGCGTACATGGTTCCGGCAGAACCCGCCGTTGCCGCGCGTCAAATGGTCGCTCCGCAACAACAACAATTACGAGGAGACGGGCCTTCTCGTCTCGCTCAGTTACTTCGCTGCAAACAAGCAGCAGTTCCTCGAGAACTTCTATGAGAAGAGCAAGCGATCAGTCATGAAGGCCCGGACTGAAGGCCCCGCAGCATACGTCTTCCCGGCCGACGATCCACGTCCGGGAGCACAAGCTGAGCTTCTTAGAATTCTTCAGCTCCAACACGTCGAAGTTTCACGCGCGACGGCGGCTTTCTCTGCCCTCGTTCCAGCAGGTCCCCGAATTCCGCCAAAGACGTCGGCCAACGCAGACACTTCGACGATTCGGAGCGCTGACACGCTAACAGTCGGGCCACGGTTTGAGCGACGTGAGTTTCCCACCGGCAGCTATGTGATTCGGATGGACCAACCTTACTCGCGGATCGCCGATGCGCTGCTCGATTACCAATACTGGTCGCCGAGTGACCCGCAGAAGCAGCCGTACGACGATACGGGCTGGACCTTCCCCGAGAACTTTGCTGTGAAGGCAGTTCGCGTCATAGATCCGACTATTCTGAACGCTCCGATGCAGCCAGTCACCGGTAATGTGACGGCGCCTGGTGGCGTGTCGGGATCGGGCTCCGTGTTCGCGATCAACGACAATGCCGACAACGGACTAGCAACACTTCGTTATCGCCTGCGCACGGCGGACATTCAGATCGCGGAAGAACCGTTCACTTCGAGCGGCAGAACATTCTCGCGCGGCTCGTTCATCATCCGCGGTGTTCCAACGGCAACGCTGAATACCGCTACCAGTGAGCTCGGTCTCCAGGCCTTCGGCCTGAGCGCTGCTCCAGGGGTTGCGATGCATCCCGCCCGAGCTGCACGCGTTGCGCTCATGCACACGTGGACCGCCACTCAGACGGAGGGGTGGTGGCGGCAGGCTCTCGACGTTCTGAAGGTTCCTTTCGACTACATCAGCACTCAGGATGTCGCGCGAATTTCTGATCTGCGCGCGAAATACGATGTGATTCTCTTTCCGCCGACGGGTGGATCGCCCCAGTCGATCGTGAATGGACTTCCGATGTGGCGCAATGCGATGCCATGGAAGAACACTCCGCTCACGCCGAACATCTCGACTTATGCCCAGACAGATGACATCCGTCCGGGGATGGGCTTCACAGGCGTCCAGAAACTCTCGGACTTCGTGAAGAACGGTGGCGTTCTGGTCGGCGTTGAAAACGCGGCCGACTTCGCGATCGCGATGGGCCTCGCAAGTGGAGTTTCGATGAGCCAGGCCGGACATAACCATGTCGTCGGCACATTGCTTCGCACAAAGATCGTGGACGAGGCGAGCCCGCTCGTCTACGGTCTGCCCGACAGCCTCGCCGTGTACAGCGACGGCGGGCAGACCTTCAGCATCACCAACGTCCTTGGCACACGCGGCCGCGGTGATACCGCTATCGCGCGTCCGACCGGCCGTGGCACCGCTGAAGATCTGGACGTTCCCCAGGGACGCGCGGCGCTTGACCCGAAAAATGAGCTGCCAAAGCGCAAACCGGTTCAGCCGTGGCAGGCCGCGCCGGTCACAGATGAACAGCTTCGAAATCCGCTTACTGTGATTCCGCCAGGGCTTCGTCCGCGGGTGGTTCTGCGGTTCAGCGACCAGCGGAACTTGCTTGTCTCGGGTCTTCTCGATGGCAACGATGTCGCCCAGCGCCCAGTGGTAGTCGATGTTCCTTCGGGTAAGGGACACGTCGTGCTTTTCGGCAACAATCCCATCTACAGGGGATCGACGATCGGGAGCTACTTCCTGGTCTTTAACGCGATGCTCAACTTCGACCGTCTCGATGCGGGACGGAAGCTCGACACGAGGTAAGTTTCGAGATTCATCGATGGAGTTTCACTGATGGCTAGACAGATCACCGGAGCGAAGCTGTACCTCGCTGGCGGACATACAATGCAGATTGGCGCAGGGCCGGTCGCCGAGCTAGTGGCGTTAATGGAACAGAGGCCGGAAGAAGTGCGCCGCATCACGGTGGTGGACGGCAACGAGATCATGATTCACTGGAGTCACATCGCCGCACTTCAGATTTTCTCAGCCGGAAAATAATCCGCACGGCTGATCGTCGTGATCAGCCGCCAAGGGCGGCAAGTGCCTTGCTTGCTTCGTGTTGCCCCGGATCGAGTCGCAGCGCTGCCTGATACTCGCGTCTGGCCAGATCTTTCGCCCCCTTCTTTTCTTCGATCAAGCCGAGGCGATAATGCGCGTGCGCGATCGAAGGTCCGGTTGGAATCGGAGATGCCATGTATTCCTTCAACGCCTGCTCGCCGCGCTCGAGATTCATTCCGCTGAATGATGCTGTGCGGCCGTAGGCATAGAGGGCCGCGGGATCGTTCGGCTTCCGTCTGAGCAGCTGGTCGATCAAGGCGAACGCCTTGTCATAATGTTTTTCGGTTACATAATACGATGCATATGACGTGTAGCCCGCTGAGCTGTCCGGATACGAATTGACGAGGAGATTGAGCTGACGCTCCAGGCACGCCTTGTCTTTTACCTCGCTGCAGACCCTCGCCCATGCGACGGCACCACGGTACGCACTGCGTCTTTGAATTTCCTGAGCCATCGCCCGTGCCTTGTCCTGGCCTCCGCCGAGAAATCCCGGCGCTTTGAGATAGAATACGATCATATCTTCGCGGGCCTCGAGATTGTTCGGGTCGAGAGCGATTGATTTCTCCAGGGCCGAGCGGGTTCTTCCGGCGAGAAAGGGGAGCTTGAGCTTGCTAGTGTGCTCTGCCTGCAGGCCATACGCGCGCCCGAGCCAGTCGTAGTTGAGCGAGCTCCGTGGGTTGAGCGACACCGCCCTTTCCATCCAGTCGACCGCTTTACTGGCATCGTTCTGCTCCATCGCGATCTGGCCGAGATAAAACGCAGCCGTTGCATCGGTTTGGCCGACGGGCTGAAGAACGGCTTTCGCCTCATTATAGTTGCGGGTTTCCATCAGGGCTTTGCCTCGCTCCACCGGACTTTGCGCCGCAGCAACTCTTGCAGCGAACGTTCCGATAACCGCAAGTCCAATGCACTTCAGCATGCGGACTCCTTGTGTGTAGTTCTCCCTCGCGGAATTACGCCTTTTGGGTAAAGGATGTTCCACAACGTCGCGCCTGGCTCGGCGTTCGTAGCCTCGTCGGCGCTACGCAGTTTCGTCAATCAGGAGGTGACCCTTCAGCGACTGAACATACGCGGCAACATCCTTGTCGATCTGCTGACGGGGAGTCGTCCTGTGCTGGTTTGCGAGTATCTCCGCAACGTCTTCAATAGATCGCGGTGTCTCCAATGAATCCCATACAAGGGAGCCCATTGGATTCAATACAATCCCTGTTCCAGTATCGCGCTGATAGAGCACCAGCCGGTCGCCGATTCGTGTTTCGTCAACGCGATCCGACCGGCGAACGATTTTGGAGCTTTCGATATTCACGATGAGAGGCCTGCTTTACGCATTGACGATTTTACCTGCGGTGTGATGCGCCATCGCCATGATGGTGATCATGGGATTTACTCCGCACGATGCGGGGAATGCACTGGCATCACCAATGTAAAGCCCGCGCGCCCCAAACACCTCTCCGTTCGCATTACAAACAGCGCTCGCAGCATCTCGGCCCATTCGGCATGTTCCCATCTGATGCGCACTGAAGACGCCCAGAAAATTTTCGCCTGACGGCGCTCGCGCGATAGCGGAGCAGAATGAGGCGATGTCCCGATGTTGGTTCGACGCATTCCCGGGCAGGCTGCCCATTGAAAGCGGAATGGTGTGAAGGGTTTGTATTCCCTCCGCGCCGGCGGCGTGAAGAATGCGCGACGCCTCCTGCATGCCTTGCTTCAACATCAGGCGCTCGCCGGCGCCCGGTTTATAGTCGATGCGCGGCCGCCCTGCCGCGTCAATTGTGACACGTCCGGACGAACGGTCGCGCACCAGCACGATCAAGAGCGCCTTGTTGGCGCTGGTTTGCATTTGCTCGCGATGTTCTCTCGCGCCGGTCCACGGCGTGGCGAGTGCGAGCAAGCCAGGATGCGCCGGCGCTGTCTCGATGCGGAAGCCGTATCCATCGTCGAGGGATGCGAACTCATTGCACACAACAGTCTGTGGCGGGCCGTGCCAGGCGGCGATACGATGCGAAAATGTCGCGCCGACTCCCGTTGTCGGGTGAACGTGAAGATTCCTCCCAAGGTGCGGCATTCGCAAACCGGATCGAAGAAGCAGCGCGGGTGTTTGGAGAGATCCGCATGCGGCGACCACGATCTTTGCGCTCACGGTGAGATTATGCATGGTTCCGTCTCGGGCCGTGACTGTCGCGCGTACGCCCTTTACCGTACCTCGCTCCATGAGAACGCGGTCCGCTCGGCAACGAGCAACGATGCGGGCTCCGCCGTTCTCCTGTGCATCCCGCAGGTAAGTAGTCGCGGATGTCTGCTTGCCGCCGTGCCGACAGCCGAAGACGCAGTTGCCACACTGCTCTGAATCGCAACCAATAGAGTTGCGAGGGATGCTCGACCAGTCATAAGACAGTTTGGTGCATCCATCACGAAGTGCAGCATTGTTCGCGTTGACCTTGCTTTCGAAGGTGCTCACTGAGAGACGCGAACAGACTTCGTCGAGCGAATGTGTGAATGACTCGGCCGCGAAGTGCTCTGCACCCGACAAATTTGTCCATTCGGTTCGAACCGAGATCGGGGTTCTGAGCGACGTCTGCCAATTCACTGTCGTTCCTCCACCTATTGACGCCCCGGCGAGTAGTGACATGGAGAGATCTCGCGTTGCGGCAGTACCGCGATCGAGATAGAGATCGCGGGTTCCCGGTTCTTCGCGCTGATCGAATTCCTGGCTTTGCAAGTCCGCAGCTGCTTCGAGTACGATCACTTTCATCCCTGCCGCGGCCAATCGGGCCGCAACAACTCCGCCGCCCGCGCCAGAACCAATCACACAAGCATCGCACTCGAGGTTGGTATCAGAGACAATGCTCTCGAAATGAAGTGCATCTGGAATGGCTGCCGGGTTGATCGACGGCGTATATCCGATTCCGGTCCACACTGGGTCCGCGGCCGATTCCGTCGCTGCAGCGTAGTAGTGAAATGAGGCCAGACGCCTGATAGCTTGAAACCCCGACCGCATATCAGGAAGCCGGCTCGTGGCGAGTGACAGCAGGACGCGCTCTGCGTCACCGCTCGAAAGCGAGGCAAAACGGGAAGCGCGGCCGCTCTGAAACGCGATAAGAAGCGGCTGATTCAGCAGCTTGAGAAAGAGCCTGAACCTGGACCTCTCGCCTTCGCCCAGTATCGCCAATGTTTCTTCGACGCGAGCGGCGACGCCTCGTGATGCGGCGTCTGCCGCGAAAAGTCCGTCATCATCGCCGGATGCTGGTACCAGCGACGGGAAAAACGCATTACAAAGCGCTTCGAGCGTCGATCTCTCGCCCGACGAGAGCACAGATTTTATTCCAGATGGTGACGTGGAAACTCCTTCATTGTTGATGCTTGCGCAGTCGAACGTTCAGTCATAATGATAGCAACCGCAAGCCAACGCGCTGACTCAATCCAGAATATGCCAAGCATCAAACCGCTGATTTTTTTGTCTGCTACTCTGATGATTTTTGTCGGCGCGTCGTGCGCTCCCGACAATGCCAGGGTCGCTTCGACAGCCGTTCCCATCGCTCGCCCGGTCGATACTCTCAAGCGCTCCGACAAAGCGCCATTTCGCATTCCGAGTGAAACCGAAATCGATGACAGCGTGACCCTTGCGTCCGTCCGACGCGGGCGAGCGTTGATCCACAGCACGAGGGACAGTCTGCGATCGCACGTCGGCGCTTCGCTCAATTGTGCGAATTGCCACATTGCAGACGGGACACAGCGTGATGCGATGCCTCTCATCGGATCGTATGCGCGATTCCCTCAGTATCGCGCCCGAAGTGGGAGGGTCGAGCTCATCGAAAATCGGATCAATGATTGTTTCGAGCGCAGCATGAATGGAAAGCCGCTCGACGTGCGGGGCGCAGAGATGCGTGACATCGTAGCGTATCTCGCATTTCTGTCGCGCGGTTTTCCTGTCGGAGTCGACATGGACGGACAGGGGACGCCCGCGTTGCCGTCGATGAAGGGTGACACGACAAGAGGGCGGGCAGTATTCGTGGCGAATTGCGTGGTGTGTCATGGGTCTGACGGCCACGGAACTCTCGCGGCCCCGCCGCTGTGGGGCCCGAAATCGTTCAATATCGGAGCGGGAATGACACGTGTGCAGAGTGCGGCGCGTTTCATCCATGAGCTGATGCCGCGTGACCGGCCGAGGTCACTGACGCCGCAGCAGGCGTTCGATGTCGCGTCGTACATCAGCTCGCGTCCGCGTCCCGATTTCGCCGGCAAGGAAAACGATTGGCCGCGGGGTGGGGCGCCGCCGGATGCCGCGTACAAAACCACTAGCCAAAAGCCACAGGCCACAGGCCACGGCAACCACTAACTGCCCGCTATAAAGCGTGCTCGTAGCTTTTGGCTTTGGCTTTGGGCTTGTGCCCTGCGCCTTGTGGCCCTGTGGCCCTGTGGCCCGTGGCCCGTCAGCCTTTAGCTTTGAGGGATGAACACTCCGGATTCGCTCCAGCTCTCCAGCGCGGAGCTTCTTCGCTATGGACGTCACGTCGTCCTGAGGGAAGTCGGTACAAGCGGTCAGCGAAAACTGAAGGCGGCGCGCGTTCTCCTCGTCGGAGCGGGTGGCCTTGGATCACCGGCAGCGCTTTACCTCGCGGCAGCCGGTGTCGGGACACTCGGCCTCGTCGATTTCGATGTTGTCGAAATGTCGAATCTTCAACGCCAGATAATTCACGGCACCTCTGACGTTGGCCGCCTCAAGCTGGACTCGGCCGCAGACAGTATCCGCGACATCAATCCGTTTGTCCACGTCGAGAAGTTCGAAACGGCACTGACCTCGCAGAACGCGCTCGAAATCGTGGCGGATTTCGACATTGTCGTTGACGGCACAGACAATTTCCCGACGCGCTATCTCGTCAACGACACATGCGTGATTCTCGGGAAGCCGAATGCATTCGGAAGTGTGCTTCGCTTCGAGGGACAGGCATCCGTCTTCGCAACGAAAGGCGGGCCCTGCTATCGGTGCCTTTTTCGCGAGCCGCCGCCTGCTGGCGCGGTGCCGAGTTGTGCCGAAGCGGGTGTGCTGGGAGTGCTGCCTGGCTTGGTGGGGACCATTCAGGCAACCGAGGCGATCAAGCTCATCCTCGGAGCGGGAGATGCGCTTATTGGCCGGCTGCTGTTGATCGATGCTCTCAGCATGCAGTTCCGAAGCATCGAGCTGCGTCGCGATCCGGAATGCCCGGCGTGCGGAACCGGCGAGATTCGAGAGCTGATTGACTATGACGCGTTTTGCGGTGTTGGCGTGACACCCACGAGGACGAAAGGGGACATTGTGATTTCGGAAATTGAGCCGACTGTGTTGGCGAAGCGAATCGAGGACGGAGAGGATGTTCAGCTCATCGATGTGCGGGAGGAGTGGGAGTGGGATATCGCGCGCATTCCCGGAGCGCGCCTGATTCCACTCGGCCAGCTGTCGACGCAGATCGATACGCTCGACAGAGATCGTGAGGCGGTGATTTATTGCAAGTCAGGCGTGCGCAGCATGCACGCAGCATACGAGCTGGAAAATGCCGGGTTCACAAAACTCGCGAACCTGAGCGGTGGGATACTTCAATGGAGCCGCGATGTCGATCCCGCGGTGGCTCGCTATTGAGGTTGCAGGAATTTCAGGTGGTGTCCGGCCTGTAGAACTGCTTGATGCAGGCAGTCACTATCTTCGCGAGGAACGCGTCCCGTTCGGACGTGGTAGTGAGGTGTGCGATCTCGGGTGATGTGTAGCAGGCGTCTTTCACTGCCACCAGCAGGTGCTCGGCCGTCCAGCCGTCGTCGCGCGCGGTCTTGCAAATCGACGCAATCGCCGTTTCCGCTTCAGGTGTCAGGCCTCTTTTGGAGCGGCAGGTTGCAAGTCCTTCGCGCAATGTCGCCATTGCGTGGGGATTGAGTGCGGGGCGCTCCGATCGAGTTGGCAGAGTAAGAAGTTCCTCCTTCGTGTTGCCGATTCCAGCGCAGCGTAGTGCTGCGCGCGGCCAGCCACTATATAAGGGACTCCATGCTTCCGCAATGCTTTTTGTAGCTTTTGCCAGAAGCGTCGGGCTACTGCGAAACCGCTGTGCCGTGTAGGGAATCGAACCCCATTGCGCTTGCAAAGGCTCCTATTCCGAGAGCGGGAGTCGAACCCGCACCTTCATACAATGACATTCGAACCGAAAAGGCGCCCGTCCATTAAACCGAACCGTAAACTGAACGCTGACAAACTGTCGACGCAGAACTCGCCACTGTCTGACTGTTCACTGAAGGCGTGATTCGAAGATCGGCGTGTCGGGTTGGCGCA
>JANYKY010000414.1 GCA_025357975.1 Gemmatimonadaceae bacterium | reverse complement strand
GTTCCCATGATCGACGGCATTCAATCCTATTCTCTGTCTGAGAACGGCAAGACGATGCTCTACCGAGCGGGGCGCACGTGGGGGATTGTTTCAGCAGAAAAACCCGCCAAGGTTGGTGAAGGTGTGCTGAATACGGCGTCGATGGAAACGGAGGTCGAGCCGCGAGCAGAATGGGCCGAGATATTCAAGGAGATGTGGCGTCTGCAGCGTGAGTTCTTCTACGATGCCACGATGCATGGGAACGACTGGCAGGCGATTTACAACAAGTACGAGCCGATGCTGAAGTACGTCCAGCATCGGGACGACCTTACCTATCTGATGGCGTCCATCGGGGGTGAACTGACGGTCGGCCACTCCTATACAAGCGGTCCGGGTGACGTACCAGACGTCGCGCACGAGTCGGTGGGTTTGCTCGCCGCTGATTTTGCCATCGAAAACGGCCGCTACCGCATTAGCCGCATATACACGAATGGCGATTGGAATCCGCAACTGCATGCCCCGCTCGACCTGCCCGGTCTGAACGTAAAAGTTGGAGACTACATCCTCGACGTAAATGGACAGCCTCTGACGTCATCGGTGAATCTCTACAGTCTTTTCGTCGGAACAGCGGGTCGGCAGACGACATTGCGCGTGAACAGCGCACCCGCTGAAGCCGGATCGCGGGTTGTTACCGTGGTACCGGTTGCGTCTGATGAATCGATCAGGACGCAAGCCTGGATCGACGGTAACCGCCAGCTGGTGGACAAACTGTCGGGCGGCCGCCTCGCATACGTGTGGGTTCCGAATACTTCTGGTGCCGGATACTCGGCGTTTAACCGGTACTTCTTCGCACAGCAGGACAAGGCAGGCGTGATCATTGACGAGCGTTACAATCAGGGCGGTGCAGTTGCGGATTACATTATCGATCAACTCTCCCGTCCATTGATGGGCTATTTCGCCGAGCGTGCAGGGCAGACGTACACGATGCCGATGGTGGGGATTTACGGCCCGAAAGTGATGGTGATCAATGAGTCAGCCGGGTCTGGGGGCGACGCATTGCCGTACTACTTCAAGAAGGCCGGCATCGGCCCGCTCGTTGGTACCAGAACGTGGGGCGGCCTGGTGGGCACGATTGGAGTACCGGCAACTATCGATGGTGGCGGCATGACTGCACCTGACCTCGCATTCTATGACTCTGACAGCAAGTGGTCAGTCGAGAACGAGGGAGTTGCGCCTGATATCGTAGTACAGAATACGGCTTCGGACATGATCAGCGGTCACGATCGGCAGCTCGAGCGTGCGGTTCAGGTGGCGCTGGATGCAGTTCAGAAGAATCCATTCAAGTTCGTACCGAGGCCGCCACCGATTAACCGTGTAACTGGCGGCACTATAAACCCGCAGTAGGCGAGTGCCCAGAGACATTACAGTAACCGCCGCCAGGAGACGAGACGTTGAGCAAGCTTGATTCGATTCGGTGGATTGCGTGCGCGGTCGCCGCTGTTGCGTCGTACGCACCATCCAGCTCGGCGCAAACAGCCGTGAGGTCAGTCGTCCAGCCGAACGACGCGGAGTATACGAAGCTCATCAAGGAGAGCCTCAGTGATCCGCGCGTGACAACGGAGCTGGTTGATCATCTGCCAGCTTCCTCGACCGTGCCGACACCGCTCAAGTTCTTCGGCCATATAATCGGCGCTTACGGCAAGCTCGATTACGCGACAGACATGAATCGGTATCTCGCCGCGATTGCCAAGGCATCACCGCGCGCGAAGTACTGGACAATCGGCAAGACTGAAGAAGGGCGGGACATGGTAGTGCTCGCGATCGCGGACGAGGAAACCATCAAGCATCTGGATCGCTACAAGGGAATGCTCAATCAGCTTACTGACCCGCGCCGTACCACTGAAGTACAGGCGCAGCAGCTGATCCACACCGCGAAGCCGATCTACTGGATGACCGCCGGCGTTCACTCGCCCGAGCGCGGAGGGCCGGAGATGCTCATGGAGCTCGCGTACAGGCTCGCTGTTGAGAACACTCCGTTCGTCAAGAATATCCGAAGCAATGTCATCACCTTTATCACACCCGTCGTGGAAGTTGACGGACATGAGAAGATGGTCGACACGTATTACTACAACAAGGATCTGAAGACGAAGTACGGCAAGAACGCGCCACAGTTGCCGCTCATGTACTGGGGCAGGTACGTGCAGCACGACAACAATCGCGATGGCATGGGTCAGTATCTCAAGCTGACCCAGAACATCATGAAGATGTATCTCGAGTGGACCCCGACGGTTTTGCACGACCTGCACGAGGCGATTCCGTATCTGTACGCGTCGACGGGCACCGGGCCGTACAACGAAGCGCTCGACGCGATCGTAACCGACGAATGGTGGATACTGGCGAAGAACGATGTATCCGAGCTCACCAAGCGCGGTGTGCCGGGCGTGTGGACGTATGGCTTCTACGATGGATGGGTGCCGAACTATCTGTTCTTCATCGCGAACGCGCACAACGCGATCGGAAGATTCTACGAAGTGGAGGGATACGGTCCTGACGCCTACGTGGGCCGGACGCCGCGCTCGATGACAAGCAGGGAGTGGTTTCGTCCGAACCCGCCGGCGGACAGCATCAACTGGGGACCACGCGCAAATACAAACATCCAGGAGTCGGCTCTGCTCTTCGCCCTGCACCGGGTAGCAGCGGATCATGAGATGTTCATGCAGAACTACTGGCTCAAGAACAAGCGCTCGGTTGAGAAAGGCAAAAATGGTCCGGTATTCGGCTGGGTGATTCCTGCTGAGCAGCACGCGAGAGCGAATACAGCGGACGCTATCAACGAGCTCAGACGTCAGGGGGTGGAGTTCAAGACAGCGTCCACGGGATTCAGGATCGGAAATATCACCGTGAATGCGGGCGACTACATCATACGTGCGGACCAGCCGTATCGTACGCTCGTCGACATGTACTTCTCGCTGCAGAACTATCCGCCCGACAATCCGGAGCCGTACGACGATACCGGGTGGACCTTTCCGTTGATGCGTAATCTTACGGTTTATACGGTCGACAGTCGTACGCTCCTGGATCAGCCGATGACACCGGTCACAAGCGACGTTCGTGCGATCGGCGGCATCACAGGAAACGGTCCTGTCGTCATCGTCGATAACGCGGCTGACAATACGCTGATAACGCTTCGATTCCAGCTCGCGCACACGCGCATGCAGGCAGCTGAAGAAGCCTTCGATGCAGGCGGACACCATTTCAGCGCGGGAGCATTCGTCATTCAGAATGCGAACCGAGCGGAACTGCAACCGGTGCTGGCGCAGCTTGGGCTTTCAGGGTATGCGACGACCGACGCGCCGTCGGTGAAAATGCACGAGCTGGATGTGCCGCGCGTTGCGCTGGTGCATAGCTGGTACATAACGCAGGAGGAAGGGTGGGTACGCGCCGCTCTCGATTACTTTCACGTCCCGTATGCATATGTTGCGGAGCCGCTGCTCAAGCCTGGCAACCTCCGCTCGAAATACGACGTGATCATCTATCCAAACGGTGGCAACGGCATTTCGGTGTCGCGTGGCGATACAGCCTTCAAGGACGTCGCGATCCCCTATCAGCGGAGCGCGAAGTATCCGAACATTGGCACTCCGGACTCGACATCAAACGTTCGCGAGCTGATGGGGCCTGAAGGAATGAAAGCGCTGTACGAATTTGTTCAACAGGGCGGTACGCTGATCACCGAAGGTGGCACGGCGGCGTTCTTCCCCAATCTCAATCTGACGCCGGGCGTCAAGGTAGAGACGCCGCCGGGCCTCTTCGCACGAGGCGCGATTTATCGCGGAATGATCCACGACCGCAACAGCCCGATTGTCTACGGTTATCAGTACGACCAGCTGCCAGTGTACTTCAACTCGGATCCGGTGCTCAACGCTGGCGCCGGGGCGACCGCGGTTGCCGCGTCTGCACTTCCGCAGGCAAGCAGTCGCACGAGCTTCGGACCAGCGGCAGGCGCGACGAGTGTCCGTACCCAGAACACCACCCCGATGGGGACTCCGCTGAAGTTGTCGCCGTGGGATCCCGCGAACACGGGGAGGGCGTACGCCGCCGCCACGATCGCGGCGGACGATTCACTTGTCGCAGCATCGGAGAAGGCGGCTGCCGCAACGGAAGCGCGGACGCGCAATCGCGCAACGGCGCCGCAAACGCTGGCGGGCGTGACCGCGGATCCAAACGCGCAGACGCGCGTGATCCTGCAATTCCCGGCAAACCCATCGGACATGCTGCTGTCGGGCACGCTCGAGGGCGGCGCCGCACTTTCCAATCGAGCCCAACTCGTGGACGAAAGCATCGGAACCGGCCACCTTGTGATGTTCGCGATTCGTCCATTCTGGCGCTGGCAGACCCAAGGCACGTTTGCGCTTGGCTTCAACTCAATCCTCAACTGGAA
>JANYKY010000413.1 GCA_025357975.1 Gemmatimonadaceae bacterium | reverse complement strand
CCACTCTTCTGGTTCGTGAGCGCCCAGCTGTGATACGTTTCCGTCGCGCACTGTCATGAGGCCGTGCTTCATTTTGTTTGCAACCAGCCAGACATTGACCGGGTAGGCGAGTACGAACCCGGCAGTTACGCCGAGCGACATCACGAACCAGAAGAGTGGCTCGCCCGGCCACATCGCGCGCATGTCCCGCCCCATCATCAGATGAGTCATGACTGGAGCCATGCCAGCCATCATCATGTTCATCGAAAGGAGTTCCGGCAAAAAGCTTCGGCGCACGTTTTCAGCGTATGATCCGCCCATCACCGCGCGCATGAAGAGCGACTGAAAGATGAGCAAGCCGAAGAGAAATCCGGCAGAGTATTCCACCAGCAGGTCGGCCCACATCGAAAGTCCGAGCAGCGCCGTGAGAATCGCGGCGAGTATGATCCCTGTTGCATCGCCCGCAATACAGTGAACCGTTGATCCGACTGCCTGCTTCCATAGAGGCGCGACAAACAACTCGTGAGTTCCGGGGCTCGGCTCCTTGTCGGCCATTACATAGAGCAGAAGACCTAGCGGCCCCATATACAGCGTCACGAGAACGAAACCCCACTTCATCACCTTCGCTTCCGGGTTATTGCGGAACTGGTCGATCCCCACATAAAGCGCGCATAGCAACGCGACAGAAAGCCACGCGTAGACGACGTAGTCGATGGGCTGAAGAATCATATGTCCTTTTGGCGGGCGCGTGAAAGAGACGAACGATATCGGCAGATCGGACGGGCCGCGTCAATGGAATACCAAGGCAGGACAAGGCGCAAGAGGACAAATTTGACCGTGCATAAAATGTACGCGGTGTATCAACCTCGAACACATCAAGAGCTCGGTGGTAATCGGCCGTTGGATACTTGCAAAAAAACTCTGGCCGCGCAATTAAGACGGCCAGAGTTTTTTCCTCTATCTCGAAGCGTTAGTCGTTCGCCGCGGCCGCTGCTTCCGCGGTCGCCACAACGGCGCCTGCGGGAGGAATCGCCGGCTTGTGCCACGCAGGCCGCTGATTGCGCGGCTGAACCGGCCTCGCTGCGATGGCCTGAACCTCAGCATAGAACTGGATAATACGAGCCTGCACCGATTTTTTTGTGTCTCCCGGTGAGGCAGCGAACGGCGCATAACGCGTGCTTCTGTCACGTTCGCCAAGATAAAACCACCACCACGGTGGCATGCCAGCATGGCGAGGCGCTTCAACCGAACAGAAAAATGTCCGGCCTTCATCAACGAATTGGAAGTCTGACGTCACTTTACCCCTTGAGCGTATGACTCAATCTAGTCGATGGACCGCGAGTCGTCCCGAATTGCCGATGTCTGGCGATGCTAAGGCGCGTCGGCGTTCTTTGCAAACCTGAACGAGCGCATCGCATTTCGAGTCGATTGTTCCAGAACGTGACGTGCAAGGACCGAGGCGTAGTCTGTTGCGGCCTTGACGGATTCGCGTGGTATTGTCTGGATCGCACCGCCCTGAGCGCTTGTCGCGCGCGGCGTATCGCCCGGATCTGCGGCATGCTCGAGCTCGTCGATGATCTCCGATAGCAGTAGTGGAGTTTCGCGCTCTACATCTGCCTCACTCCACCCAAGCCTGAACCGTTGAGCTCCGTGAAGCTCCGCCATTGTTCGCTGCATCTGTCCGCCGTCGCGGAGCAGATCGGGGGCCTGACCACGCGTCTCTCCAATGATCATCAGCTGCGAAGCAAGCAGCCCGACGAACGGCGTGACATGATCTCGAAGCTGCACTGCAGGCAAGTGCTTGACTCCGGGAAAGCGATGATCCGAGCGCAAGCGACCGACGTAACGCTCGGCAATTGTTTCTGCGTCTGATGCAAGCCGGACGCTGAGGGCCAGGAGCACGTCATAAGCGGCGGAGTCCAGTGGGCCCGTGGACACGCTCGGCAGTGCGCTCATGCCCCGCGGCGTCCTCCGGAATGCGTTGTCAGCCGGTTTATCCGGCCCGGCAGTCGCCTCCGTACCACTTGCAGCCGGGAGCCAGAGCGAGAAGACCGTCGGCGAGCCGTCATCGCTCGCAACCGTTATGTCGCCACCCATTAGCCGAGCGAGACGCCGGCTTATCGCGAGGCCGAGTCCCGTGCCTCCGTGTTGCCGGGTCAAGGCTCCGTCGCCTTGCACGAACGGCTCGAACAAGTGACCGATCAGGTCGGGCGCTATGCCTGGGCCGGTGTCCTCGACCTTTATGCACACCCACGAGCGCTCTCCGTCCGTATCATCAGAATCCTTGGTCATCACACCCGGGCCAGGGCCAGTTGTCATGGCACATTCAATAGTGACCTGCCCGCCGGATGGAGTAAACTTCACGGCGTTGGACAAGAGATTGATCACCACCTGCCGGACGCGATGCTCATCGCCGACGTATGGAAAGCCCGGCTCGCTTGTATGCAAATCCATCAGCCGCACACCTTTCGCCGTCGCTTGCGGCTGCACCAGCGTGACCGCAGATGCGACCGCTGCGCCGGTCATCAGTAGATCGTGTCGCACGTCAAGCCGGTTTGCGTCGACTTTCGCTACGTCGAGGACGTCGTCAACCAATTGAAGCAGGTGTCGTGCGCTCGCCTGAAGTCTTTCGAGGTGCGCATGCTGTGCGGCGGTCGCGGGCCCAAGGACTCCCATGTCGAGAAGCTGTGCGTAGCCAACGATGGCGTTGAGCGGAGTCCGGAACTCGTGACTCATCGTCGCCAGGAATTCAGCCTTGGTGCGTGAAGCGCCCTCCGCGCCCACGCGTGCCTGTCGTTCGGCCGCATACAAACGCGCATTGTCCATCGCAACCGCGGCCCACCCGGCGATGCCCACAACGAGGCGTTCTTCCCGGTCACCAAATACGCCTGGCGTCTCGTGCCCGAAGAACAAGCCGCCGATCACTTCGCCATTTCGTGAGCTCACCGGAACCGCGAGGTAGCTGCGCACGGCGAGATCTTCTCGCGGCAGGTCCTGAGGCGGCACGATTGGGTCGCGGCCTTGCGGTTGATCGGCGACATCGTCGCAACGAATGACGGCCTTCCCGGTGAACGTCGTTCCGAAGATTCCGACTTGCGCGCGCGTCAGAGAAATCGCTTCTTCGGTGACAAGCTGAACGACCCGCTCGAGATCGAGCTCCGAGGCGAGCGCGGTACCGACGCGCTGAAGAGTCTCGACAAGGGCTGCTTCATCACGCAGAGTTTGTTCGCGAACGAGATGTGCCTGGTCTGCGTAGCGGCGCCGTTCGCTGAGAATTGCCTCATCGCGGCGTTGATGCAGCTCGATGAATGCGCGCACCTTGGCGATCAGTACATCGGGCTGAAACGGCTTCGTTAGATAGTCAACGGCGCCAGACTGATAACCAAGTGTGGCCCGGCGCCGATCGGTCTCGAGAGCAGTGAGGAAGATTATGGGAACGTGTTCGTTCCGGGTTCGCTGACGGATCAGGCTGGCTGTTTCGAGTCCGCCCGTACCGGGCATTTCAACATCGAGCAAAACGAGAGCGACCGCATCGCCTTCGTGCAGGAGATGACGTAGGGCTTCGTCCGCGTTATTGGCACTGAGAAGCCGAACTCCGGTCTCAGGGACGAGGGGCTCGAGCAGAGCTTCGAGCGAGATCAGGTTGTCCGGGCGATCGTCGACGATAAGGACAGCCGACGTTTTTGCGCGAGTGCTCATACGGCGATACCTGTACGCAGGAGGCGCGCCGCGACGCATTGATTGCGGTCACTTTTCGGCGCTTTCGGGCGGCGAAAAAAAGGGGTAGGACATCCGTAAAAAGATGTTTATTTTTTCACTTAGCCACTCCTTGTGACCTTTTGTGGCGTCGAGCGTCAAGCAAGTATCTCTTACCCCGCCTCCGATGCGATCATCCTATCTGGTTCTGGCGCTCGTCGCCGCTTCGTCCGCGTGCAAAATGGCCGACAACACCGCGCCTTTTGTAGCAGCGCCCACCTACCACGTTAAGGCAACCATTACCGGATCCAATACGTGCGCAGTCAGTGCGCTGGACGCCTCATACGGCTCGATTGGCCAGATCAGCGGTGACAAGCCCACCAAGTTCGTGGGTACGCTTGCCGATAAAGGCTATCATGGCTTTAGCTGCTGGGTATCGACGGACGGCGGCGTTACCGCCAACGGCGACAACGGATTCATCAACGTCATCTTTTCTGGAAACACGTATGGCAAGCCGCTCGACGTTGGAACTTACGGACTGAAACTCGAGATTCTCGACGACACGCCTCCGATGAAGGCTTCGATCCGTTTTCATCCAGCGTCGCTATCCAACGATGAGCTTCGCCCGCTGGATGATGCCGTCGGCAGCATCGTAGTCGATAGCACGGCATCAGGAGTTCGCAACATTCATATCGACCTTCAGGCAACGCGCTGGCATTACGGTTTTTAAGCAGCTGAAACAAAGGCAGTGAGGAAAAAACGCCGTTCGGATTGACGGCGTTTTTTTTCGACTGCGGTAAACCTCGGAACACTTAGAAAGCCACGACCGGCTTTCCAGCGAGAAAGGCATCGGCGTCGCGAAGATCTCTTGTATCGGCGCCCTCTCGAAATTCGGAGCGCAGCTCACTCACGAGCGCCAGCGCCTGCTCTTCCTGGCCCCGCGCTCGCAGCTCCCCAGCAAGCGCAATAGAAGCCCGCAGCTCAAAGCTTTTTGATCCCTGCTTTTTCGCGAGTTCGACAGCCGCCCTGAAGCAAGCCTCCGGTGATACTGTCGATCCGGACCGCGTTGCCCAATCGTCCCGATCGACATTGGCTTCTCGCGCCAGCTCGCGAACGCTTTCTCCCATGATGCGATAGAGCTCGACCTTCGATGCAACTTCGCCATGCCGTTCCGAGAGCTGCAGCCCCTCGCGCGCCGCTTCGCGGCCACGCTCGTACGACCCGCTCTTGTTGAATGCCTCAGCGAGCTGCCGCAACGCGAACGTGAGATTGAGCTCCGCGTGCCGGCTCCGCTGCACCGCAATGCTCGCCTCCAGCTCCTTGATTCCTTCAGCCGCACGGCCCGAAAAAGCGAGCGACCAGCCGTGAATCGCCATCGCCCAGACGCGCTCCTGCGCGATGCCATGGTCGTCACAGATTTCGATGCACTTAGTTGCATACTCAAGGGTCTTGTCCACCTCGCGCCGCAGCTGATGCAACACAGCCGCGAACAACATGGCCAATGCGAGGCTGCGCGGATCGGGACTCTCGTCGCCGAGCTGGAGCGCGGCATCGCGCGCTTCGAGTGCACTGTCCGGCCTGCCGAGCAACCACAGTGACCGCGCGCGCTCGCTTTGAAAAAACACGCCGGGATCCATTCTGTAAATCGAGTGATATGTGGTGCGCTCGCCTCGATCATATAGCGTAGCAGCCATCTCGCAATGCTTCAGTGCGAGCGGAATGTTGCCCACGTAGTATTGCGATAAGCCTTCAGCACAGTGAGCCCCGACGAGACTGAGCGGGTCGCCGATTGCCGTCGCCCAACGCAAGAACTGATCGGCCATCGAGCGCGCCTCGGGTATATCCCCCGACACGAGGTAGTAAGCGAAGAGTCCCCATAACACCGGCGCGAGCTGCGGCTGTTGACCAAGCTCCTCGGCGAGAACCCGCGCTCTCGCCATGGCGACAAGAATCTCCGGCGCGGCGTAGCCAAGCGTCGCGGCGAGACTTGTCCCGAGAACGCTTTGCAGCGAAAGCTCGCGGTTCTGGCGCTCAGGACTCTCTTCTACTTTGGCAAGAAGCGCGAGCCCTCGGCGTGCAAGCACTGACGCTTCCTGAACTGCAAACACGCGCGCAGCATTTCTCGCCGCAATAGCAAAGTATTCGCTGGCCCGGCCGTGCTCACGAGCGGTCTCGAAGAGGAAGCCGAGCTCTGCGGCGACCGGCCCGGCAACTCCCTTTTGCACCTTGAGAAGAGCTTCACCGATGCCCTTGCTGACTTGCACTTTCCGCGAGACCGACAGCGACGCGTAAAGAGCATTCTGATACAGCACGTGCACGAACCTGTAGCGTGTAGTGAGTGTGCCGTCGGGATACTCATATTCATCGCGGCGAATGACAAACGTGTAGACGCGCTCGAGCTCGTCGAGCCGTTCCTCGACCTCGGCTGGATCACGCTGGAGTGCCGCGCTCAGTACCGACGAGTCGAAGCTGTGACCTTGCACCGCGGCAGCAACGAGGAGCTGGCTGTCTTCTTCGCTCAGCTGGCTGATTTTCCTCTGAACCATGCTTCGCATCGACTCAGGCAGCTCGCGCTCGAGGTCGGGAAGGGAACCCGAGACTGACCAAATGCCGCCAACTTCCTTGACGACATCCTTTGCTCGCAGATACTGTGCGACGTCCGCGACGAAGAGCGGATTGCCCTCGGTGCGCGAATGAATCACTCGTGCCAGCTCCGCGGGAAACGCGCTACCGGGAAACCTGAGTGCCAGCAGTGCGCGTACTTCATTCTCGGTGAGGAATGCGAGCGGTAACTCGCGCGCGACTCCTTTTGTCTGCAGGTCGAGCTTGAGCGCGAGAAATGGGTGCTGAGCGAGCTGAAGCTCCGAAGGCCTGAACGTGATTATCGTGAACAGCCTGTCGTCACTGAGACGCGTCAGGATGTATGCAAGAAGATCGACAGTGGAGGTGTCCGCCCAGTGGATATCTTCGATGAACAGCACGAGAGGCTGACTCGTGCAGATAGCCGACAGGAACGCGGCAAGCTCACGCTTCAATCGCTCCTGCGACGCTGGCGGGGAATTGCCTGGCGGGCCCGTATCGAACGGAGCTACTTGCTTTGTCCACGACGGTGCGTGCGTCGTGAAAGCCTTTCTGATGACACCGTCCGGATCTTCACTGAGCAGATCTTCGACGGCATCGAGAATCGGAAGGAAGGCCTCGGCCCCCGCGAGACGCTCCGAACACCGTCCGCGAGCAACGAGATGCGGCGAGGCACGCAGCAGATCAGAGAGAAAATCCTCGACCAGGGTTGTCTTGCCGATACCTGGTTCTCCCGAAACGCAGATCATCGATGCCTGCCCCGCTATAGCTGCGGCGAACCCTTCGCGTAGTGCAGCTTTTTCAACCTCTCGCCCGACAACCTCTCCGCGAGGCTGCGGCGGGAGCAGGTCAGACCCATTCGACGCAACCGGATCCGCGATCGCTGCGAGGATGGTCGCGACCTCGACAGACGTTGGCCGCATCGTCGGATTTTTCGCCAGCATTCGCGCAATGATCGAGTCGAATGCTTTCGGAATTCTTGGGTTGAGCCGGGACGGCGGAGGCGAAGCGCGGAGAATAATCGAGCTCAGCACGGCCATGTCAGAGCTCGCTTCGAACGGATGCCTGCCAGTGGCTAGCTCGTACAGAACGATTCCCAGCGAGAACATGTCACTGGCCGGCGTCACCTCATCGGCGGTAGCCTGCTCCGGCGACATGTAGCGCATTGTACCGACCACCATTCCAGGCCGCGTGAGGCGCGAATCTTCGGATGTCGCTGTGTCATGGCGAGAGAGCTGCGCAATTCCGAAGTCGAGAACCTTCACATAACCGTCGTCGCGAAGCATCACGTTCTCAGGCTTGATGTCCCGATGAACGATCCCCGCTTCGTGAGCTACTGCGAGCGCACGCGCGGCTTGCGAACCTACCTGCGCGACGAGTTTCGCCGATACGCCTTCGCGCCCGATCTGTCTCAGCGTACGGCCCTTCACCAGCTCCATCGCGATGAAATGGCATCCATCAGCCTCGCCAATCGCGTAGATCGTGACGATGTTGGGGTGGTTCAGGGCGGATGCGGCCCGCGCTTCGCGAACGAACCGCTCGAGCGGCTCAGTGTGAAATTGCGTTCGCTGCGGGAGAACCTTGAGAACGAGCTCGCGCTCGAGCAGCGGATCGCGGGCGCGGTAGACTTCCCCCATCCCGCCCGCACTGAGGAGAGAGATCACCTCATAGCGATCGATCGATTGTCCGATTTCCAACGCTTCTTTTGTAGGCATATTGCAGATACAAACTTATGGGAAGTAATCAACCTTCGGAACGCTCCCCCGCGCCCCCAGCTTCGACTGATCCTGGACCACCGTCCGCGGCGCGCAACACGAGCGGCAGTTCGCCAATCCCGCCTTATTCAGCCCGTTGGGCGACGGGCAGTCGCCTGACGGGTATAGCGATCGTCTTGCTGCTCGTCGCGGGAGTATTGGTCCGAAAATCATTTAAAGCGCCACCAGGGTCGCTCTCAAGCGCGAAGGTCTCTACCATATCGACCGGCCCGAACGAGCGCAGAGAAGTTCGCCTCGGCGATGACGCAGTTGCAACGCTCGCGGGCGATTCCCGAATCCGGTATGCCGTTACGAAAACGCGAACAGAAGTCGAGCTGACAGGCGCAGCGCAGTTCGACGTGGCACGTTCGCTCAATCGCGAATTTGACGTGCGAGCCGGGAATGCACACGTAATCGGCGCTGGTACGGCCTTTATAGTCCGTGCGTACGATGGCGAGAACGCGGTAGTCGTCGGCGTTCGCTCGGGCAATGTCACTCTCGAAGACGCCCGCGCCTCCCGGTACGTGGCTGATCTGGCCCGCCACCTGGGCCATGAGAAAAACACCGAGGAAGGGCAGGAACGTTATGCCGTG
>JANYKY010000407.1 GCA_025357975.1 Gemmatimonadaceae bacterium | reverse complement strand
CACAGGCGGCCGCGCGCGATCGAGTACAGCGACTGGTACGCGCGGCGCCTGGAGATTCACAGGATCGCCAGCTACACCGAGCTCCCCCTTTTCGCATCCGAATATTATCTCGGACAAAAGCTCCTGAATGGCGACGGCACGGATTCACAGAAAAATCTGCACCAGGTCGTCGCCGGAGGCTTGGGAGTTTTGTTCACTGTGAATACTGTCACCGGCCTTTGGAACCTGTACGAGTCCAGGCAGGACCCATCGGATCGAAAGCGCAGGTATGTGCATAGCGCGCTGATGCTGGCGTCCGATGCCGGGTTTGCATGGGCGGGAGCGATTGGCGGGGGCGCGAGAAATGCGGCGAGCACCAGAAGTCTTCACAAGAACATCGCTATCGGATCGATGGGATTGAGCACCATCGGAACCGCAATAATGTGGTTCTGGAGAGACTAGTTTTTTTTACGAATGATTGGAGTGATCAATGTCGGAAAGTCAGATGAAAAACCACGAGAGCTGCGGAGCTGGCTGCGCATGCGGAGCTGAGAGCGAGGGTTTACTCATAAGCTCGATTGGCCGGCGGAAGTTCATTTCTTTTGGCGCCTATGCAGCCGCGGCAGCTGCGCTTGCAGGGTGCGGCGCCGGAGGAGGCGCGGACGCCACATCACCGTCCACTGTTGGCGCGACGGTAAAAATTTCCGATTACGCGACGCTTGCAAACGTTGGCGGCGTCGCGATAACAACGGTCAGCGGAATTCCGGTCGCCATCGTCCGGACGTCCACGACGAGCTTTATCACTCTGTCGAGGATTTGTCCGCATCAGGGATCGACCATCAACCAGATCTCGACTGGTTTTCGGTGTCCCAATCACCTTGCTCAGTTCGATACGACTGGAAACTGGGTTGGGGGGCAAATGACATCGAACATGAGGTCATACTCCACCTCTTTCGATGCGAGCACCGGGACTTTAACGATCGGCTAGGTGTCTTGCTTCCCGAACATTCGGGTGGCCGTGGAAAAAGCTGACCGGTGTAAGGAAAAGAGCCCGGCGTAGCAAGCCGGGCTCTCTCACAAAAGAGAATTGAGGGACTACTTCTTCACTTCAGAATCCGCCAGCCCTCTGTCCTGGATCAGGTATTTCACGCTTGGCTCGCGGCCTCTGAACTCGCGGTAGAGCTGAGCGACATCCTCAGTCCCGCCACGCGATAGAATCGCATCGCGAAATTTCTGTCCATTGGCACGAGTCAACCCGCCGTTCTCCTGAAACCACGCGTAAGCATCGTCATCGATGACCTCGCTCCACAGGTACGCATTGTAGCTCGACGCATAACCGCCGGCCCAGATGTGCGAGAAGTACGTCGTCCGGTAACGCGGCGGAATTTCAGCCATTGAGATGTTGTATTTCTGAAGTGCTGCCGTCTCGAAGGCGTCCACATCCTGCTGTGGTGTTCCGGGCGGAATTGTGTGCCACGCAATGTCAAGAAGCGAGGCGGCGAGATACTCCGTCGTGCCGAACCCCTGATTGAACGTGCTTGCCTTCTTGATCTTGTCGACGAGCAGCTGCGGCATCGGCGCGCCCGTCTGATAGTTCTTCGCATAATGCGCGAACACCTTCGGATCCAGCGCCCAGTGTTCATTGAACTGAGATGGGAACTCCACAAAATCACGCGGGACGTTCGTACCTGACAGCGTCGGATACTGAACCTTGGAGAACATTCCGTGCAGCCCATGTCCGAACTCGTGGAACATGGTCGTTACGTCACTGAAGGTCAGCAACGCCGGCTGGCCCGGTGCGGGCTTCGTGAAATTGGCGACGTTAAACACGACAGGCTTCGTGCCGATCAATCCTGACTGATCGACAAACGAGTCCATCCACGCCCCACCGCCTTTATTGTCGCGCTTGAAATAATCGCAATAGAAGAGGGCCATCGACTTTCCATCCTTGTCGAACACCTCAAAGACGCGTACGTCGGGCTGATAAACCGGGAGGTCCTTACGCTCCTTGAACGTCAGGCCGTAAAGCTGGTTGGCCGCGTAGAACACGCCATTCTGCAGCACATTGTTCAGCTCGAAATACGGCTTGAGCTGATTCTCGTCGAGTGCGTACTGCGCCTTCCGAACCTGCTCGGAGTAGTACTGCCAATCCCACGGGGCGAGCTTGAAGTTTCCGCCCTCCTTATCGATCAACGCCTGCATTTGTGCTGCTTCACTACGCGCTCTTGCAGTCGCTGCAGGAACAAGGTCGGTCAACAGCTTCTCCGCATTCTGCGGTGTCTTCGACATCTGGTTGTCGAGCGCATACGCCGAATAAGTTGGGAATCCCAGCAGTTTCGCACGCTCCGCCCGTAACTGCGCGAGACGCTTCACGATGGCCCGCGTATCGTTCGCATCGCCGTGCTCCGCACGAGTGGTCGACGCAATAAACAGACGCTCGCGAACGGCACGATTTTTCAACTCGGCCTGCGCGGGGTGCTGTGTGGTATTCTGGAGCCGTATCACCCACTTGCCAGTCAACCCACGTTGCTTCGCTGCATCCGCCGCGCTCGCGATCTCCGCGGGGCTGAACCCGTCGAGATCGGATACGTTGTCGATTACCAGGGCTCCGGCCTTCGTCGCTGCAAGAAGGTGATTTCCGAAATCAGTGGTGAGCTTCGACTCTTCCTGATTAAGCGCGCGGAGACGCGTCTGGTCAGCGCTCGAGAGCTGTGCGCCGGCCCTGACAAAATTCTTGTAGTAGAGCTCGGCAAGAAATCTCTGTTCGGCCGAGAGGTGCATATAAGCACGGCGGTCATAGACTGACTTGACTCTTTGAAACAACACGGGATTCAGGTAGATCGCATCGCTGTGCTCTGCCAGCTTCGGCGCGAGGGCCTCCTGAACCTGTTGCAGCGTGTCGTTGATGTTCGCGCCCGTGACCGCATTGAAGACCTTCGAAGCGCGCGTGAGCAGCGCGCCAGATCGCTCGAGGGGCACAATCGTGTTGGCAAATGTCGGTGACGCCTTGGTGGCGGTAATAGCGTTCACTTCAACAATCTGCGCGCGCATGCCCGCTTCCATCGCCGGTTGAAAGTCACCGTTCTTGATACGCCTGAAATCAGGCGCCTGATACTGCAATGCGCTCTTCGCGTAGAACGGGTTGGACGGAGACAGAGTTGCGGACCCTGAACTTCCAGAAGGGGCCACCACCTGTCCCGATGCGGTGACGGATCCAGCGAAGCCGAGCCCGACGACAGCAAGTGTTGTCAATCGAAGACGTTTCATTGAGTAAAACCTCTCAAGGGAAGTGCATAATTTTCCGGTGCCTGAATAATCCGGCGCTCGGACCAGCAAGTAAAAACCACGTGCCGTCCATTGATATACACCGCCAAGCCGCGATTGGGGAGCGTCAAATGCTACGATTGCGGACCGAGGACTAACTGCCACTTCGGACTTCGGATTAACTGCGGATTACGGGCCTGCTGCGGATTACGGGCCTGCTGCGGATTACGGGCCTGCTGCGGAGTACGGGCCTGCTGCGGAGTAAGGACCAAGGGCATCAAATAGGATGATTGTCGAGAGCAATGCGCGTGAAACTTGACCTTCTATTGTCGATTATTCAAAGGGAGGGCCGCCGCCCGGGCGAACGCCAGCCTCGGTTACGATATTTTTTTGTATCACGAGTCCGTAGCAGGTCCGCAATCCGCAGTTAATCCGAAGTCCGAAGTGGCAGCTAGTCCGGAATCCGCAAACGTCACAGTCCGCAGCGGTTGACCTCCACCAAAGTCCCAAAAACTATTGGGCTCTGTCGGCTGCTCTCTGTATTCGTCCATCTCGCTCGACAAGCCCGAGCCTTTCAAGCACCTCGGGATTGCTCGCGGCTTTCCGCGCAGCAGGTACATACAAAGTCGAGTAGACACTCAGTCTGGTTGCAGCAAGATCGGATAGCGGAATCCAATCGGCGCGAGTCTCGACTATCGGCAAGGGCGCCGCTTCGTAAACCACAACACGATGCGACGGCTCATAGAAGTGCCCGAGTGAGGTGGCCAGCGCGCTAACCCGCACTGTTTCCGCAGTGGTTTCCTCGGTATAAAGCGTCACTCCCGGCGCACCAGCCTGCAGGATGACGAGTGGCGTCGCCATATCCGGTATTCTCCGGTTCACGACAAAGTCGGTCGATTCGAAAATCTGAATGCCCTTAACTCCCGGATCGACCCCAAGATCCGCATAAAGGCAATCGAGTGCGGAGATCGCCGGGAGCAAGCGCGCAGAACACCCGAGCAAACGAGCCTGTCGAACAGCTTCGCGCGCGGGCGCGACAAAGATCGAAGGATGTCCATAAAATGCGGCGCAGACACGAGCTCCATCCCTCAGTGGTAGAAGAATGCGGTCTACCATCTCGGTACACGCTTCCTTCCCGCCGCGTCCTTCCGAGTAGCACCCGTGAAGCGAAACCGCTTTTACATTTGTCTGGCAGATCCACGATGCAGTAATCGGGTCGGAGACGAGATAGAAGACGGCATCCGCTCCTTCAACCGAGGTCTTCGTCTCCGGTGTGATGCGCCCACTGCCACCATAGCCGGTACCCACCACGATCAGCGATCCGCTGGCGTTCAGGTGAAATTTCCCTGACCGAGCCTCAGCAGATCATCCTGCCGAATCGGATCGCGTACGATCAATGGAGGAACGTAGAGAGTCGAATAGACTGACACGCGAACACTGGGCAACTGCTCCACACACACGCGAATGATGACAGGATCGCACACCGGGATTACCGCAGCTTCGTAGACGACGACCTCGTGCGCGTCCCCGTAGAGCTGCATCAACCGCTCAGTGAGCAGCCGCACGCCTTCGGGATTCCACTCCAGGCCGTTTTCATATGTGGTGACACCGATCCCACCAGCCTGCCATAGAATGAGGGCCGCGCTCGTATCAACCCGTCGCGGCCGAACTAGAAAATCAGTGGCTTCGTAACTGGCGCATCCAAAATCGGTCGGATCGATCTCGAGGTCGGCAAAAAGGCAATCTTCCGCGGAGATTGCCGGATACATCGTTGCCGAATGCCCCTCGCGCCTCGCCCGCGCGATCGCTTCATGCGAAGGGAATACGAAGACACCTGGATGTCCGTAGAACGCGACACACGCCCGCTCACCGGCACGCACCGGCGCGAGCATGCGTTGAATCATCTCCTCGTACGACTCGAGCCGATTCTTGCCGGCAGAATAAGCATCATACAGCGATTCAAGACTGGCGTTCTGACCCCGAAGCCATTCCCGCCCGAGTGCATCGCTTCCCAGATAAAAAAGCTTGTCAGCCTGGCGAATGCACGAGAGCGACTCGGGCGTAATCTGACCGATTCCCAGAAACCCCAACCCCACGACGTCGAGTGAGCCCACGGTGCTGAACGATTTCTCCGTTGGCTCTACAGAACGCACGTCGCAGCGTGGACGCAGGGTTTCCTGTTCAGGTAAACAGCAGGAAACAGCCAGGAGGTGCATCGTCACCGAGGTGCTTACGGATCTCTTCTGCATCTCCACGATGCAACACCGACTGCGTCTCGTGCGGGATTCCCGCTTTTGTCATCGCGGCGTGTGGATCTTTCTTGTATTCCTCTCTGGCCATCGGATCGTTCGAGAGGTGGTTGATGAAATCCGCTGTCTGTTTGTGCGACATGTATTCCTCGGCGTTTTGTCAGTTACTGCGGTATCAGGCGTGGGAACGTGAACATTCAATCCTCATCCGTCAATAGAAAACGTATGGTGCGGCATTATCTGCTTCCGAGCAAAGAGATACGGCGGTATTCCCGGGCATTCGGATAACTCGACCAGAACAGCTCGCGCTCCTGTTCATCGAGGTGCGATGACATTCGTTCCAGGACCAGGCCTGCGCGCGTGAGATGAAACATTCCGCCGCCAAGGCGATGCAAGACCAGATGAAGCTCCACCCAACCCGAAGAGCGTCCCATCGGCTCGTACTGGATCGTCGACGGATCTTCGTCACCGAGCGTGGCGAGATATGCGGCGGGCAATGGACCAGGTGCAGACAAGTGCAGCTCATTAACAAGGTCGCGCGATTGAATGAGGAATGCGCGCGCACCCTCGTTGTCACCAGTCTCCAGCAATAATCTGCCGATGGCGAGTGCAGTTTCAGCGATCGTCATTTGCGCGCCGAGCGCAGTGCTTCCAGCGAGGGCTTCATGATATGATACCAACGCTTCCGGCAGTTGTCCCAGAGCGCGCTTTATCTCACCATCATACAGATGAAGGTAGGCAACGAAGTGGCGAAGATTCGCAGCCTGGGCCCTGTCCATTGCAAGCTGCAAGTGACGTTCGGCCTCGGCGAGTTGTCCGCACTCGTACCAGTATTGAACGAGACCGAAATGCGCGAGCGCTCCGCCGTGCGCGAGGTCACGAGTGATGGACAGTTGGTGATTGAGGTGTCCGGCTGCAAGACCATGCTCACCTCTCCACAGCCTCACTACTCCCAGACCGAATGAAGCAGTGATCTCGCTCTCGCGATATCCGATCTTCTGCGAAATCGCCATTTCGCGCTCGAGATAATGGAGCGCTTCATCGTGTTCATTCTGACTGAGAAGCAGGTTGCTCAGAGTTCCCAGCGCGCGGCATTCGAGACGGCTGTCCGACAGATCACGCGCGATCGCGATCTCACGCTCGAACGCCGAGTGCGCGTCGGAAAGCCTGCCAGACAGCAGATAAACGCGGCCAAGACTGCCAACGATCCCGATTTCTGTAGATCGATCGCCATTTGCCTCAGCAAGGGGGAGCGATTTTTTGAGTAGTTTTTCGGCCGCGCTATATTCGCCGACCAGAATTTGCGAGCGCGCAAGCGTCAGACCGCTCCGCGCGCGCAATGAGTCATCACCCAGCCGATTGGCTGTCTTCAAAGCAGCTTCAGCGGCGAGCCGCTGGTCGTCGGTTCTGCCGAGCCGATGGAGGAATTCCGCGCGGCGAAGCTGGATCTCACACTCGAGTACGGTGTGCGCACTGCCCATCCCGTGTATCGCCAGGTCGGCGAGATCCGCGCCCTTCTTGTCCACCCCGTATGATGCGGCGAAGTATTCCAGCGCGGGCCCGACAAAGCTCAGGCCCTCTGCCAACTGATGACCTTTCAAATAGTGAGTCGCCAGAAAAACGGAATCCGGTCCAGAGACAAGTGTGGCCTCCAACCGCGCACGGTAAGCAGCCGCTACTTCGCCGTGATAGGCGACGCGCAGCATTGGCGACATCGTGTCGTAAACCGCCTCGCGCAGCTCGTGGAGATCGAACCGAAACGCAGAGCCGGCGGAGCGAACGATGCCCGTGCGGCGCTCGAGGGCTGCGAGAGTCTGCAGAACCCCTAGTCTTGCCTCGCCGGCGACACGGCTAACCAGGTCCGGCTCGAATTCGTATCCAATCGTCGCGGCGATCTCAACCAGAGATCGCTCCTCATCGGAAAGATGCCGAATTCGCGACAATACCAGCCCGCGCACAGAAGCCACGGCTGCGCTTGCGTCAATTCGCCGGCGACCAGCCGCGGGATTTTCGATGAGCTCGATGATGGTTCCATCATCCTCGAATTGACGCAGGGTCTCGAGGATGAACAACGGATTTCCATCGAGACGCTCAGCCAGGACTTCACCGAGATCCTCGGCCAGACTCGGCCGCGAAACTTTTTGTGTGACAAGCTCAACGACCTCCCGGGAAGAGAGGGCGGGGAGGTTGACGCGGTCGACTAAAGAAAACAACGCGTCGTTGACGATATTGTCGAGCGCGGAAGAAGAGCGGCCGGAAAGAACCAGAAAAATCTGGTTTGTTGCGGCTTTGCGAGCGAGAAGCCGGATGACCCGCTGCGTTTCCTGCGATGCAAAGTGGACGTTGTCGATGATCCAGATGACAGGCCGGCGCTTTGAAATGTTATTGGCAAGCTCGGCGAATAACCCCTGAACCGTGTCGTCGGACATTCTCTGCCCAGCCGTCATGCCGATGCCGGTGAGCAGTGTCGAAAATGCAGCGACGAGGGCCGGTGGGCCGGCGACGAATCCTGCCAGACGAGCGTCGATGGCTCCCACGCCGAAATAATCAACGACTGCGTTCGCGATCCCCGAATATCCGGTTCCGTCGGGTGGACAGGATCCGTAAAGCACCGTCGGGCGCGGCGTAGTGGATTCGATTCGTCGCACGAACTCATCGAGAAGCCTCGATTTCCCGATTCCGGTATCGCCTTCGATCAGCACAACCTTGCCGCCGCCGCCTTCAGAAATTTCGGTGGCCAGATTGGCGAGCTTCGCCAACTCGGCGGCGCGTCCCACAAACGCCGCGTCGCGGGTAATGCCGGCCTTTCGAAGGGCATGTCCTCCCTCGGCGATGCGAGCGGCCAATTCCCGGGACAACCACCAGGCGGATGATTCGCCTTCACGCAGTACCTGCTCGAGCATCTCTGCCGTGAAGACGCGCTTCTCCGGATCTTTTTCGAGTAGCGTAGCAACCATTTCTTCGATGAACGGACTCAAGCGTCCGTCAATGTCACCAAGTCGTTTCGGAACGAGTTGATACTGTCGCCACATTGTCGCAGCGGCGTTCTCGGAGGCGAACGGCTGGATATGCGTTGCGGCTTCGTACATCATCACGCCGAGTGCATACATATCTGCAGCAGGCCCGACGACCTCTCCGCTCAACTGCTCCGGCGCAGCGTAGTTGAATGTTCCAACGGCCATCCCCGCTCGCGTCAGCCGAGTGTCTCCAGACGCGAGGTGAACGATGCCAAGATCCATGATCTTCACGTGATGATCAGGAGTGATAAGCACGTTTTCCGGCTTGATATCACGATGAACAGCACCGGCGCTGTGCACTGCTGCCAGCCCCTGCGCAACTTCGGCTGAGAGGTCGCGCAACAACGCCTCGGAGAGAGTCCCGAGATCGTTGATCAGCCGTCGTAACGGAACACCCTCCACATACTCGATGACGATGTACATGATGTGGCGGCCGTTAACCGTTTCGGCCCCGGCTTCATAGCTTCGCGCAACACGAAGATTCTCGATTGACATGCCGACGCGCGCTTCGCGATCAAAACGGAGGACGAACTCTTCATCACCCATCAGAATGGAGTGAAGAATTTTTACCGCGACTTTGTCGCCACGAGCCGCGTAAGGCCGGTCGACTTCCATCTCGGCCAGGTACACTTGTCCCATGCCGCCCGACCCGAGGATGTCAATCAGGCGGCAGGGACCAAGCGTTATTCCAGCCAGACCTGTCGGCGGTGGCTCAGATGAGGCAGTGTCCGGCGCGAGGCCGGTAGAGTTTCGGGGGACGACCACAGGTGCCATTTTACGTTCGTCTTCACCGGGACGATAGTAAGAAATGCCACGCACCCTGCATCAATTATCGGACAAGCACATCTTCACGGGACACAAGCCCGTTGCTCTCGACGAGAGGGACTACACTTTCGAGTCCCCGGAAGTCGGGAAACTGCTCGATCAGGCCGGAATCACACCTCCTACGACCGGTCAACCGAAGAGAGCTATATCCGGTAGCGTGCGGCTGAATAAGGCTGGGACGAGCGTAAAGCCGCTACCTGACAGAGTCGACTTGCGAAAGTGGTGTCCTGAACCTGTCATGCAGGGAAATTTCGATACGTGCTCCGTGCACGTGGTTGCTGAGATGGTCGAATATTTCGAGAAGCGTGCGTTCGGGAGGTCGGCGTCACCATCGCGGCGGTTTCTATTCCGCGCAGCGAAACACCTTTCTGGAACGGCGATCGGGCCGACTGAACTTCAGGGCGTCTACATTCGCCAGGCCATCGGCGCACTGAAAATTCTCGGAGCGCCGCATGAAAAATTCTTTCCCTATCCGGACGTGACCGGCCCCGGGGCGGCGGATGAATTGAAGGCAGACCCGAGCGCGTTCTGCTATGCGCTCGCCGCCAATCACAAGGCGATAACTTTCTACAGGCTCGATGCGCGAGACGCGTCAGGCAAGCTGAAAATCCGTCCGGCGCAGCTGCTGCACTTCATGAAGCAACACCTCGCGGCCGGAATACCGATGAGTCTCGAATTCCCGCTCTATGCAGAAGCTGTTCACGGATCGCTGAAAACCGGTTTCATTTCGAATCCGGCATCCGGGGCCAAACCTGTCGGAAGCCATTCCATTGTCGTCGTTGGCTACGATGACAACAAGCCGGGAGGAGCGCTCCGAATCCTGAACTCATGGGGGAAGAGCTGGGGCAGGAAAGGATTTGGATGGCTTCCATACGACTACGTGCTGAAGGGCAAAACTTCCGATCTGTGGACACTCCTCAAATACGAGTGGACAGAGACCGGAAAGTTTGGATTCTCGACCTGAGCGCCGCTAATCGTTAACCGGTTCGCGGGCGCACAGCTCGATTCTCCCACATCGATTTATGCCTTCGGCGCCAGGAGCTTCTCCCTGCCGACCAGGTACAGTATTACCATCATTATCACAAACGGGATCAACGAGAGAAAATCTGCCGATGCGCCCGTTCGCATCGGGTTCGCGTTTCCAAATGCTTCGATACGACTGTTGAAGCCCGCCATCGACGGAACGCCAGCCAGGAATGCGATGATAATTCCAGCAATGGCGCCGCCGGCGATGTAGCCGGATGCGAGCAGCACACCAGGACTCTTGTCGCCCTCAGCGATGAGCTGGTCCTCAGTGAGATTGCTCTTCGCATGCTTCTTCGCGATCCACTTGTCCACCCCCCATCTGATCAACCCGCCGAACAGAATTGGTGACGACGACGAAAGTGGCAGATACACGCCGACGGCGAATGCGAGCGATGGAATGCCGGATAGCTCCAGCACGAGCGCGATCATTGCGCCGAGCAGGACAAGTGCCCACGGAAGCTTGCCTCCGAGAATGCCCTTGATGATGTAGGACATGAGTGTGGCTTTCGGCGCGTCGAACTTTGGAACGACCTGGCCGTTACTGAGTTTGCGAATCGTTCCGTTAATTCCGCGATCAACGAAGTACACGGGCGTACCGGTATCGTCAACGAGATACTTCTCGGCGTTTCCGCCCTGCGGACCCTGCCGATGCCAGACGAGATAGGTTTTCGGATCTGCCGGCCCGCTTGCGAGAGTTCCCTCAATTCCTTCCCGGCGGCTGAGCTTGGACACGTCAGCCTTTTCGCCGGGCTGAATCGTGCCCGCCGAAATTCCTGACACGGTCGTTCCAATCGGCACGTACACCGAACCAGCTGCGTTGAGCTTCAGAAGAATCGGTCCAAGCGCGATTGCAGACACGAGAGCACCGACTAGAATCGCGATCTGTTGGGAGCGCGGCGTAGAGCCGATGAGATAGCCTGTCTTTAGATCCTGCGAGGTAGTTCCGCCGTTGGAGGCGGCGATGCAGACAATCGCGCCAATCGAGAGCGCGGTCACGAAGTAGTTACTTCCGGTCCAGCCGAGCACGACAAATGTGAGGCAGGTGAGGAGCAGGGTTGCGACAGTCATTCCCGAAATCGGATTTGATGATGAGCCGATTTCACCGGTGAGGCGCGACGACACCGTGACGAAGAGGAATCCGAAGACGATGATCAGGACTGCAGCGGCGAGACGCGTAATGATCGAAGTGCCACCGATGTACAGCGGGTTGGCGAAAGCAATTGCGAGCACGAGAGCGATGATGCCAATCAACACGGTGCGCATCGACAGATCGCGGTCGGTGCGAAGAGTCGTACGCGGGCCTTCATTTTTTGATGCGTTGTAATCGCTCAAGCCACCCTTTAGCCCGTGCCAGATAGTGGGTAGTGACCGGAAGACGCTTACCAATCCTCCGGCAGCAACTGCTCCTGCACCGA
>JANYKY010000403.1 GCA_025357975.1 Gemmatimonadaceae bacterium | reverse complement strand
CGAATCCGACTGGGGCACGAATAACAACGTTCGCCGCTTGAGCGCGCGAGGCTCCGTATCTAACCCTCGAAGCGCCGATATCATCGCGTAGTCCGGAGCACGTTGCAGCCCGGCGGCCAGGATGTACGGATCACGAACGATACGGCTGGATGGCGTGATGCCCGAAAGCGCCGCGAACTCACTCCGAAGCCCTACGTTCATCGCCGCAGCAGTCCGCACGGCTCTCGCGACATTGAAAAAAATCGTCAGCGCAATCGGGATTGCTATGATCAAGGCTATCACAGCGCTGAGCCGGATGGACCCGAACCCCTTCTTGCTTCGAGGCCCGACCCAGGAGCTGATCGACCGCATCGCGATCGCCATCACAAGCGGCGCAGCAAGCCAGCGTTGCACATCCGAAAAATAGACCGCCGATCCACCGTGAATCGCGATCAGCTCGCCAGGAAGAAATCCGCACAGCGCGACGACGGCGACGATCTCCGCATCGAGAAGGCGTCCGTGCTTGATCGCCGAGGCAAGGTCGGAGAGCGTCGGAGAATTCTCTTCCTTGATGCGAAGAGCGATGTAAACCCACGACCAGAACAGATGCCCAAGAACGAAGTACGACCACCATCGCGGGTCAGCGTTGTATCGCATGAACGACAACGGCACGAAGCCCTGATTCTGGGCAGCTACTGAGACAAGCTTGAACGTGATCGCCGAAACGGCAATCGTGAAAAACGAAGCGACAAGAAAAACGGGCTGTCGAAAAAAGCCGGAACGGATCACGACCCAAAGCAGTGCCGCCAAGGCAAGAAGCATCAGCGAGACTTTCAGGAATCCGAGACAGACCAGCAGGAGCGGCGCAACCAGAAGAAGAAAGAGCGCGTCCGCGAGCGCGCTCTCTTTCGCACGCGAAAACCACCAGTCAACGGATAAGCCGCAACAAAGGACAAACACGCCCAGTCCCGTCAGGTACGACTCCGAGATGAGTAGATGGCGGTTCCATATCCCGAGCGCGTCCAGCGCGCCGCTAGGAATAAATCCGACGGTTGCGCCGAGGAACACGAGCCATGCAATCGGCTCCCTGTCGAGCGTTCGTGTAGAGCCTGCCTCCAGTCGCACAAGTCGCCACGCCGAGCGTGCCTCAGCCGCGAAAAGCAGCAGAGCGAAGATGAAAATAGGCGCCATCAGCACAGTCGGACCGAGGCTGTAAAACGACAGCACATCCACGCGGGCAAGGTCGGCCCACTGCGAATTCAGCCAAGCCGACCCATAGTGATACGGCGTGTAAGGAACGCCATCGAGCCCCGTACTCGGCACACCATACGCGCGCATCGAGTTCGCCATGCTCACGTAGTAAAGCGGATCGTGATGCACGTTGCCGCGGTCGGAGATCTGCTCCCAGAACAACGGAGTCTTGTACCTCGTTCCCCAGGCAATACCTCCAACCCACGCGGTAACGCCGACAGCCAGGCCAAGCAGGAGCGCGGTCGACAGCAGCCGAGCGCGCCTGGCCCACAGGGAGAGCGCTATGACAAACGCGAGCGCACCGATCGCGGCAAGCGGAATGCCGAGGTTGATGCCGCTCGGGTAGACGATAAATCCGGCAGCGGCGGTAACAATCAGGCATGCGATACTGAGGAAGGGTGCGCTCCGCCACCAGCGAGATACGGTCGCCAAGTCGCTAGTATCGGTAAACGACGCAACCACGGAAGGCACACAGATAACGAACAGTGCAAGGCCAGCAGTGACAAAGATCGGCGCGACGGGATTGGTAAAACCGACCCGGGAAATCCAGTACAGGATGGCAAGTCCGCAGGCGGATGCGCTCGCGAAAATCGAAGCAGTTAATCTGTCGCGGCTTCGAATGGGTAACGCTGCGTCAGGCGTCATGAGCGTGTCGGATCGCAAACGACATCGTGCCGAAGTGCCGAGTCTCCGGGGAATCGCATCACGACCACCGTGGTTGCTCCAAAGGCACGTGCTCTGTTGCACAACGCAACACTCGTTGTATCGGCTGCAACCTGTGCTCGCGCTCGAGGAGTGAAGGATCCGAGCCCGTAGTACTTGCTGAGCTCGCAGCCGACTGCCGGCATTCCATCTACGAGCGCGATGCCAGCCAACGCTGGTACTACAAAAGGCTGGAAAGTGCAGGCGCCCGGACGCGTGAGACTGTTCCAGAAATGAATGTCGTCCTGGGGTATGAAGAGAGCGATATGGCGCCGGGCAGTGACGGGCAGTGACTGAAAATTCTCGAGTGCGCGCACCATCGTGTAGTTCGGTGCCTTGCGCAGCCCCGCCGCTATAACTGCAGGATCACGCAGACCAACCAGGTCACGCATCCGGCCTGTGCCACCAGGGTGCCCGGCGGTGTGATAGAGTTGATTCCGCACGGCGACATTTCGTTCGACGGCGAGGACGGGCCATGCAACCGCGTTCGATAATACTGAACCGGCAACGGGCACGACAAGAAATGCTGTAAGGAGCGCGCGCGTTGGGATTGCTCCAAAACGGAATGAACGCAATTCGTGCGAGTGGCGCGGACGCGGTACGCGGTGGACTGCCCCGGCGATCCACGAGAGAAGAAACCCTGCGGCGAGCCAGCGTTGCACATCCGAGAAATAAAACGCGGAGCCGCCGTCGATATGCATGATCATTCCAGGCACGACGCCGATCAGTGCAAGCCCTGTAATGACCTCCACATCGAGAAGGCGGCCGTGGGATATCGCTGTCCATAAATCAGCGAGGTCGTGAATGTTTTCCTGCCGACACCGGTACACGGCGTAAACCCAAGTCCACAGCAGGTGAATAATGAGGAAAAACGGCCACCATGGCGGAGGGACGAACGATCTCACATAGTCGAGGGGCACGTAGCCCTCGTGATGCGCTGGCAACGATACCTGCTTGTATGTCAGGTAAAATGCGACGGCAGTTATTGCGAGGGCGATTATATACGGGAGTCTGCGATAGAGCCGCAGTCTCGCGGCGAGAAACACGGTCGCTGCGAACATCAGCGCCATCAGCGAAATTTTCAGGTAGCCGAGCACAACGAGAAACGCGGGGAAGGCGACGAATAGAAACAGGAAATCGCGCTTCTTCAACGCTGCGGACCAAAGAGAGCCGGCAGTAGGGGAAACACGATCCGCCCAACTGATGATGACGGCCACGACAAGCAATGCGGCTGGCAGCGCGATTGTGTAGGACTCGGAAATCAGGATGTTGGAGGTCCACACACCCATCGCCTCGAGCCCGGAAAGTGGGGCAATCCCGATCGCGATGACGATGAAAATCGCCCAGAACTTTGCGCTGAGCCCTTCGACGGCATCGGCATCCGTGGAACGACGCCGGTCGCGGAGGAAGATCGCAAGCGCAATCACTCCGCCGAAAAAGAACGGGATGATCGTAATCGGAAATGTCAGCTGATAGAACTGCAGCGGATCGACACCAACAAGGTTTGACCATTGCCCGAACAACCATGCGCTGCCCCAGTGATAGGGTACGTAGTTGAGCCCGTCGATGCCGATGGTCGCGACGCCGA
>JANYKY010000379.1 GCA_025357975.1 Gemmatimonadaceae bacterium | reverse complement strand
ACGGTCGCGATGACACTGAAAGGCGTTCCGGCATTACACCTGTCGACTTTCGAGTCTGCCGGGCTTCCCGTAACAGACGCCATTCGTGCATTTCGCACGAGCTGGCTCGGATCGAAAGTCACGCAATGAGGACGCTCGCTGTCGCCCTTGCCGCGGCGTTGATCGCATCCAGGTCGCTCGCGCAGACGCCCGCCGTTATCATGCATCCTGCTGCACCAGCACCAGGCGCGATCGTTCGAATCAGCGTCGGGCGACTGACTGCGTCGCGGGATTCGATCGTCGGCGTCAACGGTACAATGTCGGGCGAGCAACTTCACTTTCACAGGACTAGCGGCGGCGATTGGCACGCGATCGGCGCGGTCTCCCCGGATGCGACTGGTCAGGCCACCGCATTGCTGATCACTCTCCGTGCATCAGGAAAGCCCGACTCGCTTTCAGTCTCGGAAAGAATTCTGCCTCCCGCACCGTCGCCGGCCAGTAAACACCCATTGGCGGTCTCTTCGCGTTTTACCCAGCCACTCGATGCCGAGACGCAGAAACGAATCGATCGGGAAAATGCGACAGCGCATGAGATTGGAGCGCGGTCGCACGACACTCCGACGTTGTGGACCGCACCGTTCATTCATCCAAAAGAGTCGGTGATCACGAGCAGCTTCGGATCGGGACGGATGTTCAACGGCACTCTCACAAGCCGGCATCTCGGAGTGGATTTTCGCGGGAAGACCGGCGACCCGATCGTTGCTGCAAATCGTGGAGTCGTGGCGCTCGTCGACAATTTTTTTCTTGCTGGCAACGTCGTGTACATAGATCATGGGGGCGGAATCGTCACCGCATATTTTCATATGAGCAAGACTCTCGTTGCGGCCGGCGACACTGTCGAGAAAGGGCAGAAAATCGGGCTCGTCGGGTCAACTGGACGAGTGACGGGCCCGCATCTGCACTGGAGTGCACGGTACGGGGCAATAACCGTCAATCCACTCGATCTATTCTCGCTCGGTGGTGGTTGGTAACTCCGGTGGCAAACGCTGTATGGTCGATCGGACACTCAACGCGTTCGCTCGAAGAGTTTATCGAGGCACTCGAAGCGTATCAGATCGAGCACATAGTCGACGTGCGCCGATTTCCAGGATCACGCAGGCTTCCTCAATTTGGGTCAGAGCTGTTGCGGCAAGGACTGGAAGCAAACGGCATCGGCTATTCGTGGCTTGTTTCCCTCGGCGGCCGCCGAACATCCCGTCCCGATTCACCAAATGGAGGCTGGACTAATTCCGGATTTCGCGGATACGCCGACCACACTGTAACACAAGAATTTGCCGACGGATTATTCGAGCTGCTGAATATTTCGGCTGGAGCGAGAACGGCCATCATGTGTGCCGAACTTCTGTGGTGGCGTTGTCACAGAAGGATACTTTCGGATGTCCTCGTTTCATCCGGAGTCGATGTCATTCACATTCGCGACAACAAATTCAGCGAGCCTCACAAACTCGTTGCTCCGGCCACGATCATCGACGGTGTACTCTCCTACGAACCGGAGGCGGCACCGCAGCTTGGGCTCGAGCTCACCCGAAAAGCGTAAGGCGCGCGGATACACGGCCGAGCATGTTACCGGTTCAATGGCAATCTGATGCGATGCTTCCACTGAAATGATTGAAATTCACTCAGCTATACGAAAGCGAAGCGTTTCAGCAAATAGAGCCCTACGGGCAGGGCGAGTTCGGGGACACCATTTTTAATGAGTTGCTGATAGCGCCCGCCGCAGGTTCCGTGCGTGGAGACACTACTTCACCTTCGCTGGCCCGGCGCTTTGTGAGGTGAAGACCTCTACCGACAGAGTAAAGGTTCGCTCCTCGTCCGGTTGAAGCGATCCCACGCCGACCATCTGACGCGCGATCTCTTCACCCTTCTCGTTCTTCACTGTGACCATGAGCGAATATTCCCATGCCTCGCCCACTGGTGGATGCTTGACTGAACCCTCTACACGCAGCGCCGAGAAGCTTGGAGGCTTGTGCCGCTCCGTGTGAGGGTCCCACCGAAGGCTCTTCCTGCAAATGGGACATGAGGTCGAGCTTTGGAGAATGGTCGCCTTGCAATGCGGGCAGGTGCGCGTCTTTCCAGCAGTTGCCTGTCCGCTACTACTCATGCCGGCGTGCCCGTCTCCGTTCGTCGAGCTGTCTGACCTGTCTTGCTCTCGTCCC
>JANYKY010000369.1 GCA_025357975.1 Gemmatimonadaceae bacterium | reverse complement strand
GCTTCGCCGTTATCCGGACTCTATTGCCCATCTTCCGAACGCTGCCTTCGAGAAACGTCGACACCTTGAGCTTCTGTCCGATCTCTGAGACGTCTTCACTCTTGCCGCGAAACGCGAACGACGCCGTTCTCGACGCAACGCGAAGCGACTGAATCTTTGACAACGCGTTGATGATCTCCTCAGCCATTCCGTCAGTGAAGTACTCGTTCTCGGGATCGTTGCTCATGTTCGTGAACGGCAGCACAGCAATCGATTTTGCCGCCGAGCCAGCTGTCTTGGGAAGCGATTGAGTATCTGTCGGAGTAACAAGATTCGTGGACGTCAACGCCGTGGCAAATTGCGCGGAAGTTGTGTAGCGCGCGGTTGCGTCGGTTGCCATTGCTTTCATCACGGCCTTCTCGACGGTCTCGGGCACATCGCTGCGCACCGAACGAAGCGGCTTCGGTATTTCGGTAAACCGCTTGGCCATGATCGCCTGCGGAGTCGCGCCACTGAATGGTCGCAAGCCAGTGATCATTTCGTAGACCATGCACGCGAGACTGTATTGGTCGCTTCTTCCGTCGAGATTCGTTTCTCCCGCGGCTTGTTCGGGGCTTACGTATGCAGGCGTGCCGACCATCATTCCCGTTTGGGTGAGAGTCTCAGAGCCGGCGGCGCTCACCGCCTTGGCGATTCCGAAGTCCATCACCATCGCCTCACCCTCGTACAGCATCACGTTCTCGGGCTTGATGTCGCGGTGAACAATGTTCTGTCGATGCGCGTAATCGAGGGCAGATGCGATCGCGCGCCCGTGGTGGACTGCTTCTTCGATCGGCAGCTGCTGTTCACGGTCGAGCCGTTCACGCAGCGACTCTCCTTCAACGTAAGGCATCACATAGTAAAGATTCCCGTCGGCATCGCCAGAATCGAATAACGGAAGTATGTGCGGATGATTCAATCGCGCAGCGAGACGAATCTCGCGCAGAAATCTGTCAGGACCGAGCGAAGCCGCGAGATCGGGATGCAAGACCTTCAGCGCAACGACGCGATCGTGCTTGATGTCCTGCGCAAGATAAACCGTCGCCATGCCGCCGCGGCCGAGCTCGCGGTCGATGTTGTATAGCTGAGAAAGAGAATCACGAAGTCGCTGGACGGAAGCTGCGCCTGTCTGCATCAGATTGCGTCCACTATCGCCTGATATTTCGGGTTATCTCGAAGCGGTGCGAGATCCGGATCGTTGTCGATCCATTCGCGATGACCAAATCCCTTTTCCACGGCGCGCTCGAGACAGGATATTGCCTGATCGATGCGTCCGAGTGATGAGTACGTGCAGGCAACGTTATACAAGAGCATCGGGTCTTCCGGATCGATTGCGAGCGAGCGCTCTGCGTACTTCAGGGCGGGCTCGGATTCACCAAGCTTGGCGAACACGCTCGACGCGAGATTTGCAGCTCTCGCATCGTCTGGGTTCAGCTCCAAGCTGCTTTCCATCAAGCTAAGACCGCGCCGCAGATGGGTCTGCTCCTCTTGTATCCGGCCGAGCGATCGGTAGGCCTGGCCGAGGAAGTGGGCGGATTGATAATCCTCGGGGCGTAACGAAGATGCTCTCTCGAACATTTTTACAGTCTCTTCGAAACGGCCTTCGGCCTGCAGCGCCATACCGTACCAGTAAGCGGCCTCGAACATGTTGGGCTCGAGTTTCATCGCTTTCTCGAACGATTTCTCCGCCTCCGCAAAATTGTGGGTGAGCGACGTGACGATACCGCGTGCGACGTGAGCTTCAGCCAATTCTGGCTCAAGCTCGAGAGCTTTCTTGCTCGCCTTGTCAGCCTGGCGAAGGTTGAAGTCGCGCGCATCGAAATAGGTATAGAGAAGCGAGCTCGCATCAGCGACACCGGTATATGCCAAAGCGTAATCAGGATCGAGCTCGATCGCCTTGTTGAACATCTGCCGGGCATACTCGAGACTTCGCCGGCGAAGCTGATGGAAGAACTGGCGTCCGCGCAGGTAGTAGTCGTACGCCTGGATGTTGGTCTGCGGCTTTTTCTCGATTGCTTTCTTTTCGCCCTCGCTCAGCACCACCCGCAATGCCTTGACGATGGCCTGAGAAATCTCGTCCTGAATGGCGAACACATCCTCGATCTCGCGATCGTACCGCTCGGACCACAGATGATAACCGTCCGCGACGTTCACGAGCTCTGCCGTTATACGAAGACGATTTCCCATCTTGCGAACACCGCCTTCAAGAACGGTCGACACCTTCAACTTGCGGCCGATTTCGCCGATGTCCTCGTTCTTTCCCTTGAACGCGAATGACGACGTTCGCGACGCAACACGAAGAGATTGAATTCGCGACAGCGCATTGATGATCTCCTCGGCCATTCCATCAGCGAAGTATTCGTTCTCAGGGTCTGCGCTCATGTTGGCAAACGGCAGTACTGCCACTGATTTCGCCGCCGACACTACCGATCGTGGAAGCGTCCCCGTGTCCGACGGGGTCGACATGTTTCCGGACGCTAGTGCCTGAGCAAACTGCGCTGACGTTGCGAAACGGTTCGATGCATCTGTTGCCATTGCTTTCGAAACGGCCCACTCGACGCTCTGTGGCACAGCGCTGCGAATACCGGTTAGTGCCCGGGGCATCTCGGTAAAGCGCTTGGCCATGATCGCCTGGGGAGTCGCGCCGCTGAACGGGCGCTCGCCCGCGATCATCTCATACAGCATGCAGGCAAGACTGTATTGATCGCTTCGGCCGTCGAGATTCGTTTCCCCCGCTGCCTGTTCGGGACTGACATATGCCGGCGTTCCTATCATCATGCCGGTTTGGGTGAGTGTCTCACTCCCGGCTGCGGTCACCGCCTTGGCAATTCCGAAGTCCATCACCATCGCTTGACCTTCGTACAGCATCACGTTTTCCGGCTTGACATCACGGTGCACGATTTGTTGCCGGTGCGCATAGTCGAGGGCTGATGCGATGGACCGGGCATGGTAAACCGCTTCTTCTATTGGAAGCTGATTGTCCCGGTCGAGCCGCTCGCGCAGAGACTCACCTTCGACGTATGGCATGACGTAATACAGCAGGCCGTCGGCATTTCCCGAGTCGAAAAGGGGGAGGATATGCGGATGATTCAGCCGAGCCGCGAGTTTGATTTCCCGGAGAAAGCGATCTGGCCCGAGGGACGCGGCAAGGTCGGGGTGAAGAACCTTCAGCGCGACGACTCGCTCGTGCTTTGTATCCTGCGCAAGAAACACGGTGGCCATGCCGCCGCGACCAAGCTCACGATCTATAGTATAGGTCTGGGAGAGTGACTGGCGGAGCTTTTCAACTGGGAGTGACGAAGCTTGCATCGGCGTGGGCATCGATTGAGGCTGGGAGCGACCTGCTTGCCAATCTTACAAGGGCGTCGGGTATCGCGCGAATCCCTGCTTGCCCGCTCAACTGTCTTCGGGGATGGCCCTGACGCCTCCGGCCAGTCTCTGCGCTTAAAAGGCGATGCGGTTTAGGATTTAGTATCTATTTGATACCAAACTACGGGATCTCGAGCTTGCACAACACAGGAATCCACACTCCGCTCAGCTTGGCGTACCGGCAATCCCACCACGATACGAGCAACGGGTTGGTATAGTACATACCTCTGCCGTCAACCGTACTCGAGTCGATCATCGTAGTCCTGCCACCAAAATAGACCCCTGCATTACGGCTGGTCGGCTTGTGAATCATGTGCCGAGTGCTGGAGGTGCTAGCGGTGTCGTTCAGGGCGCATTCGCTATAGGTGACTGCACCGGGAACGCGTTTGGCAATTACCGCGACCACTGCGGGCAGGACATCCGCGACGCAAATAGCCATTTCCGGCTTCGCGTGCTGCATCGCGAAAACAGTTCTTATGCCCACTTCGCGGATTTTTTCTTCCTCAGTGAGGCCAGCTACTGCCGCCGAATCGGGCCTGATGATTGCCGCACACGTGGAAATTTCGAGGCAATCGTCAACGTCGTTCTCCGGTAGCAACTGAAATTCAACGTTCGTCACTGAATCGGCGGCGACGGTGACGTTGATCGCTTTCTTGCGATAGGCGAACATGCTCGATGTCCTGAGCACGTGCTGTCCCGCCGGTACGTGCTCGAAAAGATAAGTCCCTTCCAAGGTCGTCTCAGTGCGACAACCGATATCAGCGATGATCATGATTTGATGCGGAATCGGCTCCCATGTCGAGTCATCCCTTGCAATC
>JANYKY010000359.1 GCA_025357975.1 Gemmatimonadaceae bacterium | reverse complement strand
TTCGGGATGGGAATCGACAAGCCGAATGTTCGCGTCGTCGTTCATCATTCGATGCCCGGCACGCTCGAGGCCTATTATCAGGAGGCAGGCAGGGCCGGCCGCGACGGAAAGCACTCGGACGTGTTTCTCATGCATTCTTTTCCCGATCGATTCACCCATGAGTTTTTCATTCGTGGTGCGTATCCAGAGAGAAAATTGGTCGAGCAGGTTTACGCGGCGCTGGTTCGTCAGGGAGCTGCCGGCAAGGCACTGCCGTCGACGCCTGAAAACGTTTTGCCACTGATCTCCGGAAAAACGAGTCCACGGGAAGTCGAAAGCGCGCTGCGGATTCTTTCGCACGCCGGTGCCGTAGCAGGCGCGTCTGGCTCCAACACCGCGGTTTTTGTGAGACTGCTTGCGACCCCGCAGCGCATCAAGGAAGAAATAACGGGTGGCGCTAACCCCGAGCTCGGATTGCTACGCGCCTTGTGGCGCATAGGCGGTGGCGACCGCCTCCACACAGGGATGACGGTGGATCTTGGTGGCCTGCCGCCTGGCCTCGGCGGGCGCTCTGGCGCGACAACCATGCTGGATGCGCTTCAGAGCCGGCAGATTCTCGTGTGGGAACGGTCCGACTCCGGGATTCGCCTGGCCGACTCGCGCGCGCCGCTGGCCGTTTTCAAGATCGATTGGGATGATATCGACAGGCGAAGAAGGGCGGAGCTTTCAAAGCTCGAAGCGGTTCAGAAGTACGCATATACGAAGGCGTGCAGGCGGGGATTTGTGCTTCGCTATTTTGGAGATCCGGCAGCGACAACCCGCTGCACTGGCTGCGACAATTGCCTCGGTACCGCGCATTCTCGCGATGTCTCCGGATCACCTCGTCCGTCATTATCTCGCAGCAGGGGAGCAGTTGATGCGCGGCGTAAGTCGCGAGCAGCGGCGGTGACAGCGCAGGCCGATGTGGAGCTCGATGCCTCACAGGAACATCTCCTTGCGGCGCTGCGCAAGAAACGAATCGAGATAGCCCGCGAGCAGAAGGTTCCCGCATATATTGTATTCTCTGACCGCACGCTTGCGGACATGGCGATGCGAAGACCAGCATCGCTCGAATCCCTGGCCGGAGTGAAGGGTGTCGGCGAAATGAAGCTGTCACGCTACGGCGAAATATTTCTCACCGTGATTCGAAACTCCGACGAGACCGAAGCCGCTTAACAATGGACGATTCGCTTTACTTCACCGAACAGCATATCGCCGTTCGAGACATGGTCAGGGAGTTCGCTCGAGACGTTGTTGCGCCTGTCGCTTCTCGATTCGACGCCTCGCAGGAATTCCCGTGGGAGAACGTCCAGAAGATGGGTGAGCTGGGCCTTCTCGGCATCCCTTGGGGCGAGGAGTTCGGCGGCGCTGGTCTGGACACGCTCAGCTTCATGATCGCAATTCACGAAATGGCGAAAGTCGATGCCTCACACGGCATTACGATCTCTGCCCACACGACACTGGGCACGTCGCCAATCGTGAATTTCGGCACACGCGAGCAGAAGGAGCTTTACGTGCCGCTTCTCGCGTCCGGACGGGTGCTCGGTGGATTCGGCCTGACGGAGCCTGCTGCGGGCAGTGACGCGGCGGGCACGCGAACGACTGCAGTCCGCAAGAACGGGCACTACGTCCTGAACGGCTCGAAGATATTCATCACGCACGGAGGGGTCGGCGAAATCTTCGTCGTGACAGCGGTGACCGACCCATCGGCTGGTACGAAAGGGATTTCGTCGTTCGTCCTGACAAAGGAAGCGGATCTCTCGAAGCGCGGCAGCGCGACGATCGGCGATGAGCCATCGCTTCCGAGGATGGCTGGTTTCCGCGCCGGCAAGAAGGAGGACAAACTCGGTTGGAGAGCATCGGATACTCGCGAGCTCATCTTCGAAGACGTTGAAGTCCCGGTCGAAAATCGCCTCGGCGAGGAGGGCCGCGGCTTCGCCATCGCCATGAGCGTACTTGACGCCGGACGCATCGGCATCGCGGCGCAGTCCGTCGGCATCGCACGCGCCGCCTACGACGCCGC
>JANYKY010000323.1 GCA_025357975.1 Gemmatimonadaceae bacterium | reverse complement strand
CGATCCGGAAAATGAATTCTTCGCCGATGGGATCGCCGAGGAAATAATAAACGCGCTGACAAAGATTCGGGCGCTCGATGTCGTTTCGCGCGGCTCGGCCTTTGGCTTCAAGCAGCGGACGGAAGACGCCACTGAAATCGGCAAGAAGCTCAACGTCCGAACAGTACTCGAAGGAAGCGTTCGCAAGGCGGGGAAGCGTCTGCGAATCACCGCACAGCTGATCGACGTCTCCACGCGCAACTATCTCTGGTCGGAGCGCTATGACAGGGAGATGGAAGATGTGTTTGCCATTCAGGATGAGATCTCGACGAATATCGTGAACGCCCTGAAGGTCGTGCTGACGCCGAACGAAGAAGCCGCGATCCGAAAAATCCCGACGCAAAGCGTTCGCGCTTACGAATATTATCTCCGCGGCCGCCAGCTTTTTCACCAGCGACGCGCCCACACGCTCGATGCGGCCGAGGACATGTATCGCCGTGCTATCGCACTCGATCCAAACTATTCGCTCGCTTATGCCGGGCTGGCTGACTGCTCGGTGTTCCGCGCGCAGGATCAGGGCGGCGGCGAGGAGGCCATTGCACAGGCGGATGCGGCAAGCAAGCGTGCGCTGGAGCTCGATCCAAATTCGGCTGAAGCGCACTCGTCCCGCGGGCTCACGCTTTCACACAAGCACCTTTACGCAGAATCGAACGCAGAATTCGAGGAATCGATGCGATTGGATCCGACACTGTACGAGGCGCCTTACTTCTACGGCCGAACTCTTCAGTCGCAGGGAAAGCTCAGCGAAGCCGCAAAAATGTATGAGCGCGCTGTCGCAATCAGGCCCGATGAGTACCAGACGCTTTCCTACCTCGCGATGGCATACCAATCCATTGGCGACCAGCACAATCTCATCGAAGTATCCGCGCGGATGGTAAAGGCGGCCGAGCGAGCGATAATGCTCAACCCGGGAGATTCGCGAGCACTGTATCTCGGCGCTATTAACCTCGAGCGCCTGGGCGAGCATGCGCGCGCGGAGGAGTGGGCGAGTCGGGCGCTGCATCTGGATCCGACACACCCTGTGATGCTTTACAATCTTGTGTGCTTCCACTCGGTGGCGGGGCGCGTCGATGAGGCACTCGATCTGATGGAACGCGCGATCGAGCTGGGCTTCCTGCACAAAGAGTGGTACATGACCGATTCGGATCTTGCGAACATCAGGGGTAATCCGCGCTTCAACCAGATTATAGCGGAGAAATTTTCCGAGAGCTAGCTCCAGGTTCAGCCAAGTCGCATGCAGCAAGAATCAAAGAGCTTTCTCCGCCACTTTGCATACGGGCTAGCGCGAATGTCGTCAACATATCACGGTCTTTCGCATGCGCTTTGCCCTCTCCACCCGCCCGATTTCGTGATATACTAGGCGGACATGAGGAGCTCCAGACCACCGATCACCGATGAGGCGCGACGCACCAAATGACAGCATCCCAACCTCAGGCATCGCCGCGACGCCACTTGCTGATTATCGGCGCGGCCATCTGGCTGGCCGTCGCAATATTCGTAAGTGCGAGAGGCATACCGCAGCGCATGGTGCCTCCGACGCCGCAGATAGTCGTGCTCGTACTTACAGTGCTCCTCCTCGTCGCGAGCTGGCTGTACTGGCCATTACGGTCATGGGTGCTGACTGCGGATTGGAGAGCGATCGTCGAGATTCATCTCATACGCGCGATCGCCGGAGCGGGGTTTCTCATCGCCGGATCGAAAGGAAGATTCCCTGGCCAATTCGCAACGATGGCGGGTTGGGGAGACATCGCCGTCGCAATTCTTGGCCTGTTGTTGATCCTGCTCGTGTCGCCTCACCGCTCATTTGCCCCGTGGGCATACGGCATCTGGAACACGCTCGGCCTCCTGGATATCCTGCACGTAGTCTTCGATGCCTCACGAAACGCGATGGCCGACCGCTACAGCATGGCGGAAATGCTGAGGCCGCCGTTCGTGCTGCTTCCTTTATTTGTAGTTCCGATTCTGATCGCCTCACATATCTGGCTTTACGAACGAATAGTGCACCGGATGCGCGGGCTCGAGCGCGACTAGCGTCAGTCAGTCGGTGTCAGCTTTGGCGGGATTCAAACGGACGACCGCTTTCACAGCCGAGCGATTCGCGACCGCAGCAAGCGCAGATGCAACGTCGGCAAGCTCATAGGTTCTGCCGGCCATCTGCGCCCACGGCTTTTCACCGCCGAACCGCGACGCGATCTCCACCGCGCGATGAAAATGCTCATACCGCGATCCCCAGCATCCACGCAGCTCGACATGTTTGCGGTTGATCTGCCAGTGGGGATGGATGTCGACAGATCCGTTGTCAGTGTAGTGACCGCAGACCACCACGCGTCCACCATCGCGGACGAGATCCAGCGCTTCGCTCACAGCATCGGGATTTCCGCTCGCTTCGATCACTATGTCGAAGCCGCGTCCACTCGTTAACGAGCGAGCCAGCGTGAGCCGGTCGACGCGCGCATGCGCGAGATCGAAAGTGTTGGTGGCTCCCATCTGCGCCGCGAACGCAAGACGCTGTTGCACTCCGTCAATAGCAACGACCTCTCCCGCGCCACTGAGCGAAGCAAGCGCGACAACACTCTGTCCGACCGGGCCCGCGCCCAATACGGCGATCGATTCGCCCAGACGAATTCGCGACATGTCGACTGCATGCAGCGCAGTCACGAGGCCGCACCCACCGCCGATAAACGTCTCAGCAGAAAGCTCTTTTGGTATGTGAATCATCTTCACGCCAGGCTTCATGTAGATGGCCTCAGACCATCCGCCGAGGAGTCCCTCATGCGCCGAGTAGGTGATGCCGTAGACTTTGCGTGAGGGACACCTGGTCGGTTGATCAGCGACAAGACATTGATAGCAGGCACCGCACGTTTCATGAACGTCGAGGAATGTGACGACATCACCTTCCCTGAGATTATCACCGTTGACCGTCTTGAGTTTACCACGCATTTTCGCGATGACGCCAATGCTTACGTGGCCGGGAATGATCGGGTATGGAACGCCGCTCAACTTACCGTGATGCAGGTGGACGTCGGTGCCGCAGACTTCGGAGTACAAGGTGTGCAGAAGCGCCGCCCCAGGCTCGAGCTCGGGCTCGCGGAACTCGCGAAACTCGATTGGCGCATTCGGCCGCGGAAAAACGGCCGCGGTGTATGATGTCATCTCGTGTGAACCATCGTCACGTGTTGCTCTTCCTCAATGCCTTTGTCAAAATGCGGTCGAGTGCATTTGCGAATGCCTGTTTTTCACGCTGCCCATAGGTGCCTTTTCCACCAGTGTCGACGCCGCTGCTTCGCAATCCGTCCATGAAATTCCTCAATGACAGCCTCTCACCGATGCTTTCAGGTGTGTATTCATCGCCCCTCGGATCAATTACCACAACGGATTTGGGGACAAGCAGCGCCGCAAGAGGAATATCCGCGGTCACAGCGACATCTCCCGCCTCTGCGTTCTCGGCAATGTAGGTGTCAGCGACATCGGGCCCGCCATCCACTCGTACGGCGGACAGGCGTGTGTAGCCAACCGGAAGTTGAATGCGACTATTCGCGACGAGCACTACGTCCAGTTTCAGTCGCTCGGAAGCACGGAAGCAAATCTCTTTTATCTCGCGGGGTGCGGCGTCCGCGTCAATCCAGAGTTTCATGTGGACCGGATACAGGGTTCTCAGCGTTCCCAGCTACAGCTCCATCGCTATCGAGGTTTCACTGGCTGCTACCCGGAGCTCAATGAACATCTCCGCCAACTGCGGGAGCTGGTAATTTGCGTTGAGTCCGCTCGGATTTGGGAGAACCCATAATCCGGTCGATCCGATTTGCTCCTCCTGCCTGCCGATTTTCGCGTCCGGCTTACCGAATCCCGTGCGGTAGGCGCCGAGTCCGAGGATGGCGACCCAACGGGGCGAGTACTTTCTGATTTTGCGTGCCAGTGCACGGCGGCCAGTGCGGTACTCATCATCCGTGAGCTCTGCAGCGGTCGCGGTCGTGCGGCGCACCAGGTTCGTGATACCATAGCCGCATTTCAGCAGCTCGCTTTTCTCCCACGGTGCAAGCAATCGATCGGTAAATCCTGCTGCGTGCAGCGCGGGCCAGAACCGATTGCCTGGTCGGGCGAAGTGCAGTCCAGTAGCCCCTGAATAGAGGCCGGGGTTGATGCCGCAGAACAACACGGCGAGGCCAGGTCGCACGAGATCGGGAATGCTGCGGCCAAAGGCGTCTTTCAGCTCCTGCTGCGTGGGCTTCGTAAACGGTTTTTCTGTTGTGGTGGCCAGCGGGCCCTCCTTTCTCGATTTCAGGATCGTATTCGCGTCATGCGAATTAACACTAAGCGAACGATAGATGGAGAGGCGGCAGAAGCCGCAAACTCAGGCACGCGTTCTCAGAAAAAAAAGGAGGCGACCGTCTGCGCCGGACTAATTTCGTTTGTGCTCGCAGGTTGGGCCTGCAATATTGAGGGCGCGAATCCCCTACCCAAGCCATGATCGCTCTTTTACAACTCAAGCAATCTCTCTCGGACCGCTATGAAATTGAGCGCGAGATCGGTGCCGGGGGCATGGCAACGGTCTATCTCGCTCACGATCTGCGTCACGATCGCCCCGTTGCGCTAAAGCTCTTAAATCCGGAGCTCGGCGCCGTGCTTGGGCCGGAGAGATTTCTCGCCGAGATAAGGGTCACGGCAAATCTTCAACATCCCAATCTTCTTCCGCTCTTTGACTCGGGAGCCGTGGGAGGGCTCCTCTACTATGTCATGCCGTTTGTCGAGGGCGAGACTCTACGCGCGCGTCTCGATAGGGAAAAACAACTTCCGGTCGACGAAGCCGTCCGGATGACTGTTGCAGTCGCGAACGCGCTCGAGTATGCGCACTCGCATGGGGTCATTCATCGCGATTTGAAGCCGGAAAACATTCTCCTGCAGTCCGGTCAGCCGGTCATCGCCGATTTTGGAATTGCGCTCGCCGTGAGCAATGCGGGCGGGAACCGCATTACGCAAACGGGACTTTCGCTCGGCACTCCGCAGTACATGAGCCCGGAGCAGGCAACCGGTGACCGCGTAATCGATGGCCGAAGTGACATCTACTCGTTAGGCGCCGTTGCGTATGAGATGCTCACTGGCGAGCCGCCGCACACTGGAAGCACATCGCAGGCGATCATCGCGCGCATGCTCACGGAGCGGCCACGGCCTATGCGGACCGGTCGGCCAACAATCCCCGAGCATGTCGAGTTCGCTGTTCAACATGCCCTCGAAAAACTTCCGGCTGACCGATTCTCGACCGCCAAGGAGTTCGCCGAAGCGATACAGGGAAGAAGCGTGGCGGGGACGACGGGACTTTATTCGTTCGGCCCAACAGGTGTCCTTAAGGCTGCATCCACGTGGCACTCACGCTTGCGCGACCCAGTGACGCTTGGCCTTGCCGCGATTGCAATCGCAGCGCTGGGTTTTGCCGTGGTCCGAAAGCCTCACGCAAATGGCGACGAAAGAGTCGTTCGATTCATTTTGGCGTCGTCCGACAGCCTGCGAGCTGGCCAGAACACCCCGTGGCCTGCTGCAATATCTCCGGATGGCAGCACCGTCGTCTATTCTCCCATTGGAGATCCGCGCCTGTACTCCCTGCGAACGGATCAACTCGATGCGAGACCTATTCCAGGAACGGAAAACGCGAGTCAACCCTCGTTTTCGCCAAATGGACAATGGGTCCTTTTCGAAAGCAACGGCAAGCTGCGCAAGGTCCGGCTTGACGGCGGAAGCCCAATAGCGATCACTGATGGGAATTCGCAAAATGGTGTGGACTGGGCATCTGGAGACCAGATCATTCTTGGATCGGAGGGGCCCAAGCGCGGACTCTCGCGTGTCAGCGCCGCTGGCGGAGATCTTGACGAATTCCTGAAACCGAGGAAGGCGGACGGCGAGAGCGACTACTTGTGGCCTATCGCCTCACCTGATGGCAAATCCGTAGTGTTCGTGATATGGTCGGGTAATCTTGCGTCCTCGACACTGGCGACCGTTTCCCTTGGCGGTACCGATGTGACTCGACTGGGCATAAAGGGTATTCGTCCGCTATCCATAATTGGCCGAACACTGGTCTACGTACAAGCCGACGGCCTTGTAATGGCGGTGAATCTGGGCCGATCTTTTCGCGAAACGGACGGAAAACCCGTTCCGGTGCTAGACCCGATTGGAGTTTCTCCAGGTGTAAATGGAAACTCCGAGATTTTCGTTTCGCCGAAGGGGGCGCTCCTCACTTCGCGTGGTGGACAGAGCAGCCAGCTTTCGTGGATCTCGCGCGACGGCTCAACAAGGGTCATATCGAAAGAGGTTCGCCGGTACGGATCGCCTCGGCTCGCTCCGGACGGACGGCGGATAGCAGTTGAGGTCATAGATGAGGGCAAGAGCGATCTTTATATATACGATTTGCCGACCGGTACGTTCTCCCGAGTGGTTTCGTCGAAGTCTCTCCGCTCGCCCGTGTGGTCTCCGGATGGCTCGAAGGTTTTTTACATTGGATTCGATGAAGCAGATCAATATGCTTTATGGGTTCAACAGGCAGATGGAGGAGCACAGCCCCAGCGAATCGCAACTGTTGGGCATGGCGGGTCCGGGCTGGCAGTGGCTCCTGACGGCAAGTCAATTGTTTTTGGCGCCTATACCGACAATTCCTGGAATGTTTACAGGGTGTCTCTCGACTCACCTGGGGTTGTGAAGCCCTTTGTTCATACACCTGCGCAGGAAGTGGGGCCCCAGTTTTCACCTGATGGCAGGTGGGTCACGATTACATCGGATCAGGGTGGCAGGTCAGAGAGCTTCATCTACTCGTACCCTGACGGAGCAGCACGAGTGCAGATCTCGGCGGGCGGTGGCGCCGAGCCAGTCTGGTCGCGTGATGGAAAAGGAGTTTTCTACAGAGCCGGTGGCAGCTTGATGGAAGCAAAGCTCGCGACGTCGCCAAGTATGCGAGTCACAGCACGTGATACCATTATTGCTAAGGCGGGCTCCGTTCTCGCCTCGAATGTCCAGGCCGGCTACGACATCGCAATGGATGGACGTTTCCTGGCGAGAACGGTCAACAGGGACGACTACCAGTTGGTTATCGTGCCGAATTGGCGCATCGAGCTCGAACAAAAGCTGGCCGCCGCGACGCACTGAGGCCGGTCGCTACTTCGACTTGAAGTTCTCGCTCATCATCACCACGAGCTCTCGGCCAGCCTTTCTGATCTTCTCGAGATGCGGAATGAATTCCTCATGACCTGACTCCTGCATCTGTTCAATCAGCAGCTCGGAATAACCAAGAATGTGTCCAAGCGGCGTGCGAAGATCGTGCAGGAGATTTCGCGGGAGAAAGTGCTGGATTCTCTCCTCGATTGGCTTCGGCAATTCGCTCATTACTGGGTCGGCCCAGCAGAGCCACCGCTTTGTCCAAGCAATGTTTCCATCTTGCCGAGAAGGCGTGATAACTCGATCGGTTTGGTGTCGTAGTCATCGCAGCCCGCTTCGATGGCTTTATCCCGATCCGTCGACATCGCGTGTGCCGTCAGGGCGATGACGGGAATATCCTTCGTCGCCGCCGCCGCTTTCAACGCACGTGTCGCTTCCCACCCATCGATTGTCGGAAGGCTCATGTCCATCAGGATGAGATCCGGCAGCTCGGCCTGGGCCATCTCGACTCCAAGCTGGCCGTCAACAGCGATCAGCACCTCATAACCCCTTCGCTGAAGGCGTCTTGAAAGCATGTCGCGATTCATTTCGTTGTCTTCGACCAGAAGGATTCTTGGCATTGAAGGCTAAGATAGCGCCGGCGAAGTTGGCACTCCACAGTTTTTCAAAGCTTCGCTGACCTGTACGAGAAAGTCCTCCTTCGAAACGCCGGATTTCTGAAGAACGGTTTCAACGTGCCCACTCAAGCGCCGCCGCTCCTCGCCTGTCAAATCATGTGCGGTGACTACCACGATCGGAATCGTGCGCCACTCCGGGTGCTGTCGTACCCGATCCGCGAACTCAAACCCGTCCATCACCGGCATCATCAGGTCGAGAAAAATCAGGCTTGGACGGCCTTTCTCCATCAACGCGAGAGCTTGTTCGCCGTTCTCAGCCTCGGTAACCAGGCGCCCCTGTTTCTCCAGCATAGTGCGCATGAGCGTGCGCGTTGCAGCATCGTCCTCGACAAGAAGGATGGGGCAGGGCGGAGAAGCGCAGGAATATTTTTTGAGAATCCTCGACAATCGACGGCGATTCACGGGCTTTGTAACGTAGTCCGCGGCGCCAAGCGCCAAGCCGCGTGCCAGGTCGTCCACCATCGTGAGCATGATCACCGGCACGTCTTGGAGAACGGGATCGGCTTTCAGTGCTTCGAGTACGGTCCATCCATCCATCTCGGGCATCATCACGTCGAGCGTGATCGCGATTGGGATCAACTGCCGGGCAAGGCGAAGCCCGTCTTCGCCGCCTTCTGCGGTTCGCACGCAGAATCCTTCCTTGGTGAGAAAACGGCGCATCAGATCCCGTTGCGTCGCATCGTCGTCGATAACCAACACACACGTTGAAGGCTCAGGTGTCGGATCCGTGCTGCGATTGTTTCCGGAGCTTGGAAACCGGGTCTCCTCAGGAGTATCCTCGACCTCCTCAGCTCTTTCTCCCCCGACATTTGCCGGAAGCTTGATTGTGAAAGTGCTGCCTTGCCCGACCTGACTTCGCACGGTCACATCTCCACCCATCATCTGGCAGAATCTGCGCGTTAACGCCAATCCCAGACCCGTCCCACCAAACTTGCGCGTGGTGGATGCGTCAGCCTGTGAAAAATCCTGGAAGAGTCGAAGGATTTTGTCCGAGCTCAGTCCGATCCCGGTATCGGACACGCGGAACACAATCCACTCGACTCCATCCATGCGCTTGCGGGAAGCATGCAATGTGATCGAGCCTTCCTGCGTGAACTTCGCGGCGTTGGACAGAAGATTGAACAGCGCCTGGCGAACCTTAACCTGGTCTGCGCGCATCACGCCAAGCTCAGCCCGACGCTCGACCACCAGCGTATTGAAATTTTTCTCGACCATTGGCTGCAGCGTCGAAGCGACATCATCTATCAATGCGCTGAGGTCGAACGTCTCGAGATAGAGCTCCATCTTTCCAGCTTCAATCTTGGATAAATCGAGGATGTCGTTGATCAGCGAAAGCAGGTGACGCCCCGATGCATTGATCTTTCCCAGGTCACTGCCAAACGAATCGAGGTTTTGCTCGGCAGCCTCTTCCTGAAGCATCTCGGAATAGCCGACGATTGCGTTGAGCGGCGTGCGCAGCTCGTGACTCATGTTTGCGAGAAACATGCTCTTGGTCTTGTTAGCCATTTCGGACGCTTCCTTGGCCTTCGCAACTTCTTCCTCAGCGCGCCGGCGCTCCGTCACATCCTCCATCGCAAGAACGAGAAGCGCTCCATGATGTCCCGCCTGAAGCTTTCGCGCATTGAGCAGCATCACGCGCCGGCCCAGCACCGGAAAATCATGCTCCAGCTCGAAATCGTTGAAGACCGAGCTCGTTGGAACAATGTCCTCGAGAAGCGTGCGCAAGGCAGGAATATCCCACTGACCGTTGCCCAGCTCATAGATCAGGCGATTTTCTGTTTCTTCAGCGGACACCTGGAACGTGTGATAGAAGGCACGATTTCCCGACTGCACTCTCAGTGTTGTGTCGAGAATCAGCAAAGGTTCGCGAACGGTGTCCACGATATCCTGTGCGTATGTCTCGATGGCCCTGAAGTCCGCTTCCGCCTGCCGGCGTTCGGTGACGTCTTCCATCGCGAGAACAATGATCGCCGAGTGACTGCCCGCGCGCAGTTTTCGGCCATTCAGCAGCATCACGCGGCGACCGATATTCGGGAACGTATGCTCCAGCTCGAAATCATTGAACACGGAGCTCGTCGGGATGACGTCTTCGAGAAGCGTTCGAAGTGCAGGAATGTCCCACTGCCCGTTACCAAGCTGGTAGATCAGCTGGTTTTCCGTTTCATTCGGAGAGACGTGGAAGGTCTCGTAGAACGCGCGATTTGCGCTTTGAACCCGAAGATTAGTGTCGAGCATCAGTAGCGGCTCGCGCACGGTATCGACGATATCCTGCGCGTACGTTTCGATGTCTTCGACGAACGGTTTTGTACTCACAATACTCCTGTGCCATTCACTCTAGCGCCCATAAATATGGCGCGACGTCAGGCTATCGGGGCGATCTGATATTGCTCGAGCTT
>JANYKY010000303.1 GCA_025357975.1 Gemmatimonadaceae bacterium | reverse complement strand
GGCGCGCGACCACAACGAGCCAGGTTGTAAACTTGCTGTCAGCATGCGAGGAGTACGCGCGGAGTCTGCGACATGAGTCATCGCTCAACTTTTCGAGAAGATACGCGTACGCATCCATCGCCTCGTTGTGTTCGTAGGACGTGGCGCGGGCGACGTGCATGAGCAGGCGCGTATACTCCCGCGCAAACTCTGCCCACGCGTCACTCGACGGTGGATCGTCGGACAATAGCCTCTGAAGCGTTGGAGAAAGCTCTGACATGCGTCCGCTCCGTGCCCGGGATGCATCCAGATGAAGGGCTCGAAAATAGGGGCTGTCACGTTTTGTGCAACTTTATCGGTTGTTTTCAATGCCTGACTGGCGCCGGTGAGCCGCCGCCAGGTCCGGAAGAGTGCTCGACTGCCGACGCGATTCTGTCCCACATGTCTACACGCTCGGTTTCGGCCCTCGACTCGAGCGCCACCTGCGCGTACGCAACGTCCTCTGCACTCAACTGCCTCGCGCCGGGACTCACGTTCATGATCGACAACCACGCAGACGTGTGACCGAAGCCAAGTGCGTGCATCATCTCGTGCTGAACCACTCTCTCATCATGAAATACCTCGCGCGAACGGAAAAACACGCGCGGATCGTAAACCGATCCATCGTTACTCCACGTGACATACGTCACTCCATCATCACCACGCATCGGCTCGATGCCGATGAGAACGATGTCATTCGGATCATCAGAGCCCGCCACGGTGGCTGGCTCGAACAAATGCATTCCGAGATCCTGCTCCATGCCGCGCACAATTTTCCAGAACGCGACTGAATCATCGGCGTCGATTCCTCTGCCCTGCATGAAGGCGACGCCCACGGGAAGGCGACTGGGATTCCATCCAACGAGTCGCCCATCGGTCTTTGGAGCAACGCGCCAGAATCCCGATCCCCTGCGAAGTCCTGCTGCTCGCTGAACCTGGATCGTCGTTCCGGAATACGTGCCCGCCGAGATTGTGTACGCGGTATCCGTCGCCTGCGCCTGGACGCGCATGGTCGCGGCGAGTACAAAGAAGATTGCAAAGAGAATGAAAATTCGCGTGCCCAGCGTGACTTCTCCTTCGAGCGTAGGGCTACCTGTTGATACCCAACGGCGGCATCGTGGGTCGAAGCGCCGGTTGACACCCGCAGTAAGTTCCGGCGGCAGAACCTTCACCACGATTCGATGGCCGAGGGATTTGTCGGCAGCGACGAAAACCCGGCTCATTCCCCCACCCGACAGCTCCCGCTCGATATCATAAGCGTGCGAAAGCGAGTTTCTGAGGCGCTCTTCGAAAGGTGCTCATGTCGGCCGGCGAGGGCTACCTGGAGAAGTTACCGCTGACTCCATTATAGAGAAAGACACTTCCAAACGCGTTCCGGTGCACTTCTAGCAGGGTGCTGCAGCGTCTCCCATTTTCCCCCCTCTATGTCAGCTACGGCTTTAAGTCATTCGTCCTTGAAGGCGGATATCGCAGGACTGCTTGAAGAAGCGCGGGCGCGAACACTTCTGCTCGTTCGACACCTGTCCGATGAGGATCTTCACCGCCAGCACGATCCTCTCATGAGCCCCGTCATCTGGGACCTCGGCCACATCGCTCATTTCGAGGAGCTGTGGCTGACACAAAACCTTGACGGCCCCATCGAATTCTCGGAAATGCCGGGGATGTACAACCCGTTCGAACATCCCCGCGCGACTCGCGCGGCGCTGCCGATTCCGCCGATCATGGAGATGCTCAACCGCCTTGCTGACATTCGCGAGACGGTTCTGGAGCGACTCGATCGAATCGAATTCGACGAGACCAGTGCGCTGCTCGCCGGCGGCTATGTGTATCATATGGTGCTTCAGCACGAGTACCAGCACAACGAGACCATCCTTCAAACGCTGCAGCTCAAACGAGGAGAGCCATACCGGCCTCCGCGGATTGAAAGCGCGCCAGACACCGCATCGATGCTCGCCGCTTCCGACATGGTGTCAATTCCATCAGGACGCTACACTCTGGGAACGACTGACACTTCTGAGGCGTATGACAACGAGCGTCCGCTTCACGAGGTCGAGCTCGCCGCATTTTCGATCGACCGCACACCGGTAACGAACGAGCAGTACCTGGACTTTATCTCAAACGGTGGGTACGAGGATCGGCGATTCTGGTCAGACGCGGGACTTGCGTGGCTCAAAGAGTCAAAGGCAATTGCACCGAAGCACTGGCGGCATACAGGCGACGGCTGGACAACGCGCTCGATGGATCGAACAGGGCCCGTCGATCCGCTCCGCCCGGTTATCCACGTCTGCTTTCATGAAGCACAGGCCTTCGCAAACTGGGCCGGGAAGCGGCTTCCATCAGAGACGGAATGGGAAGTTGCCGCGAGCTGGGATCCAGTAGCCACGCTGGCGCGTAAATATCCGTGGGGAGCAACAATCACCCCCGACGACGCAAACGTGGACCAACTCCGATTCGATACCGTTCAAGTCGACACGTTTGCCGGAAACGTTTCTCCGTTCGGATGCTACGGCATGATCGGAGACGTGTGGGAATGGACCTCCTCCGATTTCAGCGGCTATCCGGGATTCGTGAGCTTTCCTTATCCAGAGTATTCCGAGGACTTTTTCGGCAGCGATTACAAGGTTCTTCGGGGCGGGTCGTGGGCGACCCGTACAGGCGCCATTAGAAATACTTTCCGAAACTGGGATTATCCGATTCGTCGCCAGATTTTCTCGGGGTTTCGTTGTGCCAGGTCCGACTGATCCCGTGACAACAGCGTTGTCACCCGGCGGTCTCGACCTCGACGCAATGCGAAGCGACGTGCGCCGGGGTCTGTCGCAGCCGCAGAAGGAGCTCGACCCGAAATATTTTTACGACGAGCGCGGCTCGGATTTGTTCGAGCAGATCACGCGTCTTCCGGAATACTATCCGACGCGCGCAGAGCGCGCATTGCTCGAAGCGAGGATGCCGGAGTTGATCGACGAAATCCAGCCCGCATCGCTCGTCGAGCTCGGCGCGGGCAGCGCCAGCAAGACCCGCGTGATCCTAGATGCCATGACAGAAAGTGGCAGCGCCGTGCAATACGTTCCTGTCGACGTAAGCGCGGAGTTTCTCGAGAAGACAGCACGGCGGCTGCGTGACGAATATCCGGCAATCCGAATCGATCCAGCCGTTGGTGATTTCTCATCCGATTTTCACCTTCCAGCCATCGAGCGGCGGGCGCTGTTCGCATTTCTCGGAAGCACGATTGGAAATTTCAGCGAGGGCGATGCCGTCGCCATCCTCACGCGCATCGCCCACCAAATGCGCGCCGACGATGCGTTCATACTTGGGGTCGACCTCAGAAAAGATCACGCGGTAATCGAGACCGCGTACAACGACTCAGCTGGCGTGACGGCGGAGTTCAACTTGAACGTGTTGCGCGTGTTGAACCGTGATCTGGGTGCGGACTTCGATCTGTCGGCGTTTACCCATCGCGCGTTTTACAACGCCGGACTTCACCGCATCGAGATGCATCTGGTCGCAAAGACGCCACAGACCGTTCGCATCCCGGAAGTGGGCGATTTCGAATTTCTTGCGGGCGAGTCCATTCGCACCGAGCTGAGTCACAAGTATGATCGCGGCACAGTTGCAACGCTGTTCGACGAGGCGGGATTTTGTCTCGAGCAGTGGCTTAGTGGAGAGGACGAAGCTTTCGCGATCGTCGTTGGAAGCCGGAGATGGAATCGCATTTGAGCGCAACTGTTCAGGATTGGCTCCGCGATGACGTCAGAAAACGATTTGGGATCGGCTTGACGCAGCAAGTTCCGCCGCGAACAATCGGCGCCGAGCTCGAGCTGATTCCGCTTCGCTCTGATGGCGGCTTGCCGGTGCTGATTGAATCGCACAGCACTGCCTCATCGCTGGATATCCTGCGAAAAATCGCTGCGACTGCAACATGGCGGGAAATCGCCGTCGCGAATGATCCTCCGTCGTGGAATCTCCCGGGTGGTGCGCGAGTCTCATTTGAGCCCGGCGGCCAGATCGAGCTGAGC
>JANYKY010000079.1 GCA_025357975.1 Gemmatimonadaceae bacterium | reverse complement strand
GGTTCCACGCCGGACGACCGGCAACGACCACAAACGTGAACGGTTCACCGTGAACCGTTCACGGTGAACCGTTCCCTGCAGCGGCGGGCGCCTCCGCGTGGATCACGCGGCCCATCGCATCGAGCGTCGCCTCGGCGATCGCCTCGCTCAGCGTCGGGTGCGCGTGGATGGCGAGCTCGATCTCCTCGACCGTGAACTCGTTCTCGCGCGCCACGGCGAGCTCGTGGATCATCTCGGTCGCGTGCGCGCCGACGATGTGCGCCCCGAGGATTTCGCCGTACTTCGCGTCGCGGATGATCTTCACGAAACCCTCGGTCTCGCCTGACGTGCGCGCGCGGCCGTTCGCGCTGAACGGGAACTTGCCGACCTTGTAGTCGAGCTTCTTCTCCTTCACCTGGGCTTCGGTCATCCCGATCGACGCGACCTCGGGGTGGCAGTAGGTCGCGTTGGGGATGTTGCCGTAGCTCAGCGGGTGGAACGGCTTTCCCGCGATGACTTCGGCGACGATCATCCCCTCGCGCTCGCCCTTGTGCGCGAGCATCGGCGGGCCGGCAACGTCACCGATCGCGTAGAGACCCTTCGCGCTCGTCTCCATCCGCTCGTTGATCTTGATGAAGCCGCGCTCGTTGAGCTGGACGCCCTGCTCCTTGAGGCCGATGTCCTCGACATTTGGCGCGCGACCGGCGGCAACGAGTACCTGCTCGACTTCGAGGTCCTGCTTCTTTCCGCCAACCTCGATGCTCATGCTCACTGAATTCTCGCCGACCTTGACGTTGCTGATCTTGGCGCCGGCAAGCACCTCAATCTTTCGCTTCTTGAACGATTTCGTGAGCTCGGCCGAACAGTCAGAATCTTCGAGTGGAAGGATTCCAGGTGCGACGTCGATCAGCGTTACCTGCGTTCCAAACGAATTGAAGACGTCGGCAAACTCGCACCCGACGGCGCCCGCTCCAACGATTGCCATTGTCTTCGGTGCTTTCTCGAGAACGAGAACCTCATCGGAAGAGAGAACGTTCTTCTTGTTGAGTTCGAGTCCCGCCTGCGGCAAGCCTTTCACGCGCGAGCCGGTACAGATCACGACGCCCTTTTTAGCGTCATGCTTTTCCTCTTTTCCGTCGGCGCCCTTTACGGCGACGGAATTCTTACCCGCGAGCTTCGCGGTGCCCTTTATCCAGGTGATCTTGTGCTTCTTGAACAGAAACTCGACACCCTTCGAATTCTGGAGGCTCACCGCGCGCGAACGCTTCATGGCGACACCGTAATCGAAGCTCGTTTCGCCGACATTCACGCCGAACTCAGCGGCTTTCTTCACCTTCTGCGCGATATACGACGATTCGAGGAGTGCCTTTGCTGGAATGCAGCCCCATAGGACGCAGGTGCCGCCCAAACCTTCGCGCTCGACTACAGCTGCAGTCATTCCGAGCTGCGCCGCGCGGATCGCGCCTACATAACCGGCTGGTCCACCGCCAATAAAAATCACGTCAAAGCTAGCCATAACTTTCCATTGCAATTGGTTGGTCGAAACTCCTTAACTCTTCCACTCAATAACCGACCATCGGAGAACTCGAATCTTATATCTCAAGCCGTCCGGATCAGATGACAAGCAACAACGGGTTCTCGAAGAAGCGCTTAACTGTCTGCAGAAACTTTGCTCCTGTTGCCCCGTCGATCACCCTGTGGTCGCAGCTCATCGTCACGCGCATCCGTTGGCGCACTTCGACTTTTCCGTCGATAACGACCGGCTTCGCATCGACTCCACCCACCGCCAGAATCGCGGCCTCTGGCGGATTTATTATCGCCGTAAACTGGTCGATGCCGAACATCCCCAGATTCGATACCGAGAATGTTGAGCCCGTGTACTGCTCCGGCGTCAACTTCCTCTGTCTCGCCTTCTCAGCTAAATCACGTGCCTCCGCGCCGATCTGGCCGATGCCTTTTCTGTCTGCATCGAAGATCACCGGAGTGATCAGGCCATCGGGAATGGCAACCGCCATTGCAACGTGAACTCGGTTGAAATGGCGGATACTGTCGCCCATCCACCACGCATTTACTTCGGGATGCTCCGACAACGCCATCGCAACTGCTTTGATCACGATGTCGTTGAAGCTCACCTTGTAATCGTCGCCGAGCTCCTTGAGCTGAGCGCGCATGTCGGCGGCGCGGCCAGCGTCGAATTCAGCCGTCAGGTAATAAGTCGGTACCGGGCCATTCGATTCGGCGAGACGACGAGCGATGGTCTTGCGAATCTGAGTATTCGGAATGTCCTGATAGTCGCCTTCGCGCGTGATGAAGCGCGGCGCTTTCTTAGGCGCAGCGCCTTTCGCAGCCACGACTGGACTCGCCTTTACCGATTCAATGTCCTTCTTGACGATGCGACCGCCGGGGCCCGAGCCACGCACCTGTGACAACTCGATGCCACGCTCAGCTGCGAGGCGGCGCGCAAGCGGTGAAGAGCGGCTGCGCTTGCCATCGGTCGGAGGCGCTGCAGCGGGTGCCGGCGGCTGACGAACCGGCGCGGGCTGATGCGCGGGCTCCGTACCTTGCGACGCAGGCTCAGGAGCTGGAACTCCAGCCGGCACCGCGCCGCCATTCTGCGATGCTGAAGGAGCGGCCGAAGGAGAAGCCAGAGTTGCAGGCGCAGGAGCCGCTGGCTTTGCTGCTCCCGCAATCAACGCATCGATATTCTCGTCCGCCGTCCCGATGATCGCGAGAAGAGTTCCCACTGGCGATGCATCACCCGCGGTACCGATACGTTTCCGCAGGATCCCGTCGCCACGGGCAACCAGCTCCATAACCGCCTTATCCGTCTCCACCTCGGCCAGAACGTCACCGAATTTCACGGCATCGCCTTCGTTCTTCAGCCACTTCACGAGGCGACCCTCCTCCATCGTCGGGGAGAGGGCCTCCATTACAACCTTGGTTGCCATAGTCGCTAAGCCAGATACATGACTTTCTTGATCGCGGCGATCGCCTTCGGAACATCAGGCTTCGCTGCTCTCTCGAGATTCTTCGCGTACGGCATCGGTGTGTCCGCCTGATGAACGCGGATTACGGGTGCATCGAGATCGTCGAAGCATTCGCGCTGGATGAAGTCAGCAACCTGGGCGCCGACCCCGCACATCTCCCAGCCCTCTTCGAGAACGACTACCCGATTTGTTTTCTGCACCGATGTTGCGATTGCTTCGACATCCATCGGGCGAATAGTGCGCAGGTCGACGATTTCGACAGCGATGTTTTCTTTGGCCAGCGCTTCCGCGACCTGAAGTGCAATGAGAACCATCTTGCCGTGAGTGACAATCGTGCAGTCACTGCCTTCTCGCTTGATATCCGCTTTGCCAATGGGAACGAGCAGATCGGCGTCATCAGAAACTTCGCCCTTGGTGTTGTAGAGCATCTCGCCTTCGAGAAACACAACCGGGTTATCATCGCGAATCGCGGATTTAAGCAGGCCCTTTGCGTCGGCCGGCGTTCCGGGCGTCACAACTTTCAATCCAGGAATGTGCGCGAGCCAGCTCTCCCAGGCCTGCGAATGCTGGGCTGAAAGCTGCAGCGCCGACCCGTTCGGACCGCGAAACACCATTGGCATGTTGAACTGTCCGCCGGACATATAAAGCATCTTCGCGGCGGCGTTCACAACCTGATCGAGTGCGAGCAGCGCGAAATTCCACGTCATGAACTCGATGATCGGCCTCAAGCCAACCATCGCGGACCCGACACCAACGCCGGCAAACCCGAGCTCGGTGATTGGCGTGTCCACGATTCGCATGGGCCCGAACTCATCTAGCAATCCCTTGGACACTTTGTACGCGCCGTTGTACTGCGCGACTTCCTCGCCCATGAGAAAAACGTTTTCGTCGCGCGTCAGCTCCTCGCGCAGTGCCTGCGTCAGAGCCTCACGGTATGTGATGACTGCCATCAGCTGGTGCTCTCGACGAGAACGTTCGTGAAAAGATTCTCGAGCGGCGGCTCGGCACTGGCATCCGCAAAGTCCCATGCGTCCTGGCAGATAGCTTTCTGCTCTTCGTCAAGCTTTGAGAACTCTCCATCACTGAGCTCGTTGTTGGCGCGCATGATGTCGTGCAGAATGACGATCGGATCGCGTTTCATGTTTTCTTCGAGCTCTTCGCGCGAGCGGTATGTACCACTCGCCGCGTCAGACATCGAGTGCCCCATGAAACGGTAAGTGCGCATTTCGATCAGAGTCGGCTTCGAATCTTTTCGCGCCAGCGCAACAGCTCGGCCCATTGCATCACGAACTGCGAAAACGTCCTGCGCATCGACCGATTCGCCCAGCATGCGGTACGCCGCTGCGCGGGCCTTTACGTCTTCATTTGCCGTCGAGCGCGAAATCGCCGTACCCATCCCGTATCGGTTGTTCTCGATCACGAACACACACGGCAGGCTCCACAACGACGCGATGTTCAGCGCCTCATGAAATGCACCAATGTTCACGGCAGCTTCACCGAAGAAGCACACGCACACCTGGTCGCCTTTGCGATACTTGATTGCCCAGCCCACACCGCCGGCGAGCGGAATGTGTCCGCCAACTATCCCATGGCCGCCGAGGAAGCCTAGTTTTTTGTCGAACAGGTGCATCGAGCCACCTTTGCCTCCCGAGCAGCCATCCACACGTCCAAACAGCTCCGACATGACCGATCTCGGAGTCACTCCGCGCGCAATTGCCTGGCCGTGATCACGATATGACGTGACCACATAATCATCGGGGCGGAGCACTGACATCGTACCGGCGGAGATTGCTTCCTGCCCAATGTACAGGTGACAAAACCCGCCGATTTTGCCGAGCGCGTAAGCTTCCGCACAGCGCTCCTCGAAGCGGCGCTGCAGAAGCATCGAGCGCAGCAGTTCCTTGCGCAGCGTGGCCTGCTCTGCGGCCGTTGCTTCCGCAGGCTCGTTGGTCGTTTGCATTTCCTGCTTTGGTTTGCGGGTCTGTTCGCGCTCGATGGTGTCTGTCAAACGCCCGCCGCCTGTACCTGTTCCCATGCATGGTAGCTCGACCGCACGAGCGCTCCGGATTCGACGTGACGGAATCCAAGCTTCATTCCAATCTCGTATAGCTCGCTGAATTCTTCCGGCCTCACGTAGCGATCGAGCGCGATATGACTGTCGGATGGCCGCAGATACTGGCCGACCGTGAGAATGTCAACGTCAACGGAGCGAAGATCTTTCATCACTTCGACAACCTCTTGAATCGTTTCGCCCATGCCGAGAATCATTCCTGTCTTGGTTGGAATGTCTGGCGCGATGCGCTTGGCGAGGCGAAAAATGTCCAGCACGCGGAGATACCGGCCACCGGGACGCGCCTTCTTATATAGACGTGGCACAGTCTCGGTGTTGTGGTTGTAGATCTCCGGCCTGGCCTCAAGCACAGCTCTGATGCTGTCTTCGTTTCCCTGAAAATCGGGCACTAGCACTTCGACCGAACAGTCCGGTACACGCCCGTGTATCTGTCGAATTGTTTCAGCAAAAATGTAAGCGCCGAAATCGGGCAGGTCATCCCGATCGACCGACGTAATCACCGCGTGCTGAAGATTCATCTGCGCGATCGCCTCGGCCACCCGGTAAGGCTCCGATATGTCGTACTTGGGGGGACGGCCGTGTGAAACGGCGCAGTAAGCGCAATTTCGAGTGCACACGTCACCGAGGATCATGAACGTGGCCGTGCCGTGCTCCCAACATTCGCCAACGTTGGGGCAATGGGCCTCTTCGCAGACCGAATGGAGGTCCAGCTCGCGCATCATGTGCTTGAGCCGCAAGTAGTTAGGTCCGCCAGGGGCCTTGACCTTGAGCCACGACGGCTTGCGCTCGGGAAGGGGCTCGACGCGATGACGCCCCATTATCTGGTATAGCACTTCGCTCATTTGTCTGGAGGAATCTACGCTAAAAGCGGTCTGGACGAAATTGACTCAGGTCATGCTCGACAGGGGCGCCGGACATCAGCTGAGCAATCACTTTTCCGGTGAGAACTGCGAGTAGGATGCCGTTACGGGAATGACCGCACGCGTAAATGATCTCCGGGCGGTCCACGTCGCGTCCGAGAATCGGGAGCATGTCCGGAGTCACTGGCCTGAGGCCCGCCCAGGATGACGCCGGAGGAGTGATAGCGAGTGCCGGTGCTATCTCCTCAGCAGCGGATTGAACTCTGGCAAGGCCTTCTGGTGTCGTAACTGCGTTGAAACCGGCTTTTTCCATCGTACTGCCGCCAATTGTCGAGGCAGTTCCGCGAGGGACCAAGTATCCGCGGGGGCCGTACGTTACGTGCCGCAAACCTATTCCAGGATACGATACAAGCTGCCCGCGAACAGGCGTAATAGCCTTGAGAGCGGATGCGCCGTCGATCTCCGCGCCCCATGCTCCGGGCGCGAGCACGATTTGTCCGGACTCGATAGCGCTTCCATCAGCCAGGATCGCACGCACACGGCTGTTAGCTGCCGAGATTTTTGTAACCGCTCCAGCATGACGCGTGACACGGGACTGTGAATCGGCAAGAGAATTGAGCGCCAATGTAAGAATGACGTTATCCACGGATCCGTCTTCGGGATTCATTACTGCGCCAATAGCGTGACCAAGGGTGGGCTCGAGGTGCGCCAGCTCCTTTCGATCGATCCAGTGACTTGTCGGAGATGCGTTTTTCTGGAGACCGCGAACGCCGCGCTCCGTCAGGGCCACCTGAAGTACGCCAAGGCGGTTCAGTGGAACGCGAATGCCAATCTGATCTGCGAGCTCCTCGAGATATGCCGGATAGATGTCGCGGGCCGCGATAGCGAAATTGTGAGCTGGACCCTCTGACTTTTCAACGGACGGGGCGAGCATGCCGGCGGCGGCCGTCGATGCTTCACCCTTGCGGTGCTCACCCACAACCAGCACGCTCTTTCCGGACACGGCAATCGACGTCGCGCAGCAAAGTCCAATTATTCCGCTTCCCACTACGACTACATCTGCGGTCACGTTCAAGGCTGAAACCTCGGAACCAGTCGCAGCGTAGTGTGTGCATCCACCGTTCTGGAGATGGCTTTCATGCTTAGAACAATATTGATGACCGGCGTGCTCGTGATGTTTGGCATCTTCGCACTCGGCTTTGTGTTTTCGATTTTCGGAGGTCTCATTGGCCTGATTTTTCTTCTACTCGGCTTTGCGATCAAGGCTCTGATAGTAGGTGCAATCGCGTACTTTGCGATCCGAATCATCAGTCCAGACACAGCGCGGAAGCTTCGCGAACGCTGGTCGGGCACCCCTATGGACACTTTCTAGAGCGTCACGTTCTCGAGGAGCTCTCCAGTCGGGTTACAACAGACCAGGTCAACAGCGGCACCATGATTTCGTGGTGCCCTGTTATTTCATACCCCTTTCCGCCCGCACTGGTTGGTCTCAGCACGACGTTCATTCGCGGACGATAGTGCTGCTGCATGTCGAGATTGCAGGTCGTGAAGCCGATTGGCTTGCGGTCGTTGAGATTGCGCGCGATCGTCAGCGCCTTTAGGAACACCTCCGGCATGATGACGGCGCTGCCGAGATTGAGAACTACGCCTCCTTCGTGAAGGGAGGGTAATGAGCCGGCGAGCCGGCGGAAATCCCGATGGCTCGTATCGCCGATTGCTGCACCGTCGGCCGCCGGATGCTGATGAATGATCTCGGCCCCGATGGCTGCGTGCACGGTGCACGGGATTCCCAATCGGTCGGCAGCGAGCAGCAGAGACATTTCTGGATGAGCGAGATCCTTCTCGTCCCTCAACGCGATGGCGAGCGCCTCACCCATTCCCCAACCATTCCGCATGCCGGCGGTGAATGCCTGGTTCATGCCCCAACCTGTTTCGTCTGCCATTCCGAAGGTACCATCGACGAGGCCCCGGGCAACGTCCTCGGAGGTCGCGCCAAAGCGTGCAATCTCGTAATCGTGAATCGCACCAGAGCCGTTCATCGCAACATGAGTGATGATACCGCGATTCATGAGATCGATCAGCAAGGTTGCGACGCCTGTCTTGACGATATGCCCGCCGAGCATCACGATCACGCCGCGCTGAAGATCGTGCGCAGCCACGATGGCGTTGACGACTGCGCGAAAATCAGCTGCGACGAGTACGTCCGGAAGTGAGTCGAGGAATGCCGAGAAAGAGCGGTCCGCCCCGGGAGGAGCCGCGAACTCCTCGGTTCTCACCTTGTTTGGACGCCGCTCGATGGGAACGGTGCGGACCAGCGAGAGGTCAGCGTCGTGCGAAGAGTTGGCGGGCGCAGCGCCCCGCTTCTCGGGGCTTAGCCCCGCTTCTTCGCCTTGTCGGTTGCCGGAGTGTACGATTTGAGAAACAGGTTGAGTGATCCGAACGACAGCTTTGACTTCACCTGCAGAAGCATGCGCGCTGAATCGTCCGACAGCCAGACCTCCGCCTGTCCTTTCTCGGAAAAGATTCCTTTCGTCTTGATGACTGGCCGCACTACAATCGCGTTGAATGTGCCGGCTGGTACAGTGATGCGCTCCTTTCGAAGAACAGTTACGCGGACTGGATTTCGATCGGGAATGAAATAGCGATTGAAGTCGTACGTCTCGCCGACTTTGAGTGGAACCGTTCGCACGAAGTAAAGAAAGGCGCCCTCATCGAGGGGCTCTGCGACAGTGCGAAGTGTCTTGTTGTCCTGCCGCGTGCGCTCAACATAAATGCCCTTTTCAGGGATAATCTCGAAGTTCTGAGCGCGCTCTCGTGCGCCTTCCTGCACTTGCCGGATAAAGAGAAGGGAGTTGAGACTCCGGGTATCAATCCAGCTTTCGTAGGAATCGTTTACGCGATAGAAAAAGGTGCCGCCCTGAACGTTGAACGTCGTGTGCCACGCGTCGTGTCCGCGCACGGACTCGATGCCCACAACTTCGAGCGAGCCCGTGCCGACTCTCAGGCCGCCGAAGCGTACCTCGAAGGTCGACTTTTCGCCGGTGCCGAACGGTACAACGGCCGCATCCTCCGAAAGCTTTGCGTTCGCAATCGGTAAGACATCGATGGACGGCGTGATACGAGATGCGGCGATCCCATACGTCGGCGCGAGCACCAGCGCGACGAGCAGAACGCGCATGAATTTCAGTTTCACGATACGGGGCGATCTTGTACCGTCGATGCGGCTTCAGCGGGCGCGACGGGTGTCGCAGAAGAAACACTGAAAGCGGGGACGACGACTTTTCGTCCGCGCACGGATCGCGCGAAATGGAAGAGCGCCATCGAATCGGCAAACGGCTTGATGCGCGTCGGGCGAACTCTCAAGTCGTATCTCGGATCAACCGATACTTTCTCGACTCGGCGCGCCAACGGCACTGTGCTGATCAGCAGCTCGACGTTGGCGGCCCACCCTTCGGCGGATACGAGCGGCTTGTCACCGGCTGACTTCAGTAATTCCCTGATGAGCGAGATACGGTAAAGACGGAAAGAGCCGTAAGGGTCCGTAACGCCAGAGATCGGGATGAAGAATCTGAGGGCCCACGGTGCCAGCGCTCGCAAGCGCTTCACCTCGGCCGGTTCCTTCACCGCGTTTCGCTCGGCAATGACGATATCGGCCCCACCCTCAAAGCGTTTGATGAGCTCGGGCAGATGCTCCGGCTGGTCAGTGAAATCCGCCTGCATGATGACCATGCCGTCGCGGCGAGGATACTTGGTCCGTCGCGACGCTTCACGCGCGAGGGCGTTCAATGCAAATGCGTAACCTTTGTGTGTCTCGCTCCGAATGACCGTAAGGGGTGCGATCTCAGCGTACGGCGCGAGTATTTCGGCCGTACCGTCGGTGCTGGCGTCGTCGAAGACGAGTATTTCGTACTCGCGTGAGTACGATTGAAACGTCTTTCGAATACGCCAGAGGAGGACGCCAATCGTGGCGCCTTCGTTGTGAGCGGGAATACAGATGTAGAGCAATTGCCTTACGGGGGGTTGTGAGGTCGCAAGATAGACGAGTCAAGTCAGGATGTGCTACCCTGATATGACCCCTTGATACACCGATTCGGTTTGTTCGGTCATATGGTCAGCCCCGAATTGGCGTGATCGCGCCCGGGCAGCATCGCCAAGCTTGCGGCGAAGAGGGACGTCCTCGATCAGCCTGTGGGCTGCATCCGCGAATGCTCTCGTGTCGCCTGCGGGGACGAGGAAACCGCTCGAATTGTTCTCCACGATCTCCGGAAGGCCCCCTACGTTGAATGCCACCGGCGGTATGCCGAGCGTCATTGCATCGATAACGGAGGTGCCAAGCCCTTCCGACCGCGATGGGTGCATCAACAGGTCGATTCCCGCTGTCGCTTCCTCGATTGCTTCGACAAAGCCTGCAAAATGGGACTCAACACCCCCAATCTGCGCTGAGCCCCGACGCGAACCGCCAAGTAGAAGGAAGCGTGTTTTTCTCCGAATGTCCGGCGGCAGGGCGGCTCCGATCGCTTCGAGCGAGTCAATGCCTTTTTCTGCCGTCATCGCTCCAATGAGTCCAGCGATGACCGAATCCGCGGGCCATCCGAGCTCTGAGCGCCAATCGCGGGCGGTCACATCAGGGGTTGGCAGAGCGACGCCTGAATGAATGACTTCGATGCGCTCGCTCCCGATTCCGCGGGCCACCATTGCTTCTCGCACCGCGTTGGAAATTGCAATGAACTTGTTAACGCGCTCCCCGTACTTGAGGCCAACCGATTTCGGAGGAAATGAAACGCGCCGCGTGACGACCAGCGGTGTCAAGGAGCCAAGCACGGCGAGCAGCCCGAGCGCGTGCGAACGCGCGTCGTGGGCGTGTACTACGTCAGCGCGCCATGCTCTCATTCGCGCGCGGATGCGCCGGGCCGCTCGAAGATCCCAATCGGCGATCATCGGGATCGCAGCGACCGCTAGCCCTTCTGCCTGGGCACGCTTCACGAGCGGTGAATCGGGCGCCCCGATCAGCAGCGGTTCGTGGCCCCTGTCCCTCAGGCCGAGGGCAAGCAGTAGAACCTGCCGCTGCCCTCCTCGCCACGTAAGCCCTGAATCGAGATGAAGCACCCGCTGCCGCTTCACTCCCGAGTCAGCTCGTCGGCGAATGCGCGAAAAAGTCCCCGATCCCACGGCTCCGGAGAGTCGTTCATTTCTTCCGGGTGCCACTGGACCGCCAGTGCCCACCAGGTTTCGTCAGCCCATTCGATGGCTTCGATAATCCCGTCCGGCGATC
>JANYKY010000300.1 GCA_025357975.1 Gemmatimonadaceae bacterium | reverse complement strand
GATCTGAAGAATTTCGTCTTCGACCTCCCTCGGTGCGGGCCAGATGTCCCGAAGAAATACGGGACCATCCGCTCCAACTCCGACGGGCTCGGTATTGAAGTCGATGTCCATTCGTCCAGCGAGCGCGTAGGCGACGACAAGAGGCGGCGACGCGAGATTATTGAAGCGAGTGTGCGGGTTGATACGCCCTTCGAAATTTCTGTTACCCGACAACACGGCTGCGACGACGAGCTTGTTCTGCTCAATGGCGTCGGAGATTGGTTGGGGCAGCGGACCTGAATTGCCGATGCAGGTCGTGCACCCATATCCGACCACGTTGAAGCGGAGCTTCTCCAACGACTCGAGCACACCAGCAGCGGTGAAGTAATCGGTTACGACTTTTGAGCCGGGAGCGAGACTTGTCTTCACCCACGGCTTCGTGTTGAGGCCTTTCGCGACAGCGTTTCGCGCCAGCAAGCCAGCGGCGAGCATGACACTCGGGTTCGACGTATTAGTGCAGCTTGTGATCGCGGCAATGACGACTGCACCGTGGCGCAATCCGAAATTTTCTCCGTTCATCGTTACCGGAACCGCAGTATGCGCACCGGCCTGATCCTCTGTCGCGGTTGCAACGACGGCTTCAGAAAGCTGCGGTGACGCGGCGACAGACGTCGCCTGTTTTGCCGCGGCAATTCCTGCGACAGTTCCCGTCTTGCCCATGTCCGCCGCGAGAGCCTCGCGGAACAATTGCTTTGCGTGCCTGAGCGGAACACGATCCTGCGGACGCTTCGGCCCGGCGAGGCTAGGCTCGATGCTCGCGAGGTCGAGCTCCAGTGTATCGCTGAAGATCGGATCAGGTGTCTCGTCCGTGCGGTAAAGCCCCTGTTCTTTTGCGTAGGCTTCGACGAGTTGCACCTGCGACTCGTCTCTCCCGGTAAAACGCAAATACTTGATCGTTTCCGCATCGATCGGGAAAAATCCCATCGTCGCACCGTACTCGGGCGCCATGTTCGCGATTGTCGCTCGATCTGCGAGCGAAAGCGACGACAAGCCGGCTCCAAAGAATTCGACGAATTTCCCTACGACTTTTTTCTGCCTCAGCAGCTGTGTGACCGTGAGGACGAGGTCGGTAGCCGTGGCGCCGGCCGGAAGTTTTCCGTGGAGCTTGAATCCGATGACTTCAGGAATCAGCATCGATACCGGCTGTCCAAGCATTGCTGCTTCCGCTTCGATGCCGCCGACGCCCCAACCGAGTACGCCGAGTCCGTTGATCATGGTGGTGTGTGAATCAGTGCCGACGAGCGAATCGGGATACGCAGTTGACTCACCGTCGGAAGTGTTCACGAACACTGCCTGAGCGAGGTACTCGAGGTTGATCTGGTGAACAATCCCCGCGTCTGGCGGCACGACGCGGAAGTTCTCCAGTGCTTTTTGCCCCCAGCGAAGAAATGCGTAACGCTCCTGGTTGCGCTCGAACTCGAGGTTCGCGTTGATGAGAAATGCGGCATCAGATCCGTACTCATCGACCTGAACGGAGTGGTCGATAACCAGATCGACGGGTTGAAGCGGATTGATCTTTCTCGGGTCCCCACCGAGTTTGGCGAGCGCGTCGCGCATGGCAGCGAGGTCTACAACTGCGGGAACTCCGGTGAAATCCTGGAGCAGGACGCGCGCAGTGCGGAAGGCAATCTCCTTCTCGAGTTGACCTTTCACGTCCCAGCCCGCGAGCGATTCGATATCGCTTTTCTTCACGAACTTTCCATCTTCGTTACGAAGAAGATTTTCGAGAAGGATCTTGAGGCTGAACGGAAGGCTTGCCGACTTGCCGCTCGACGAGGCGGTGAGGGAGTCGAGCCGGAAAATCGTGTAGGACTTGCCCCCGGCCTCGAGTGTGGACCGGCTTCCGAAGGAATTCGGGTGTGTCATGGTGTCTTTCTCTGAACAGGCCGCGCCGTGCGCGTGCCGGTTGCTCTGAGCCACTGGCGCCCTGGGTTTTGGCGGGCGTCAGGCTGACTTAAATGTAGCATGATGGATGACAGCCTGGGTTGGCCTGCTACCTCGCGAAACCTCGGTCGATTTCAGTGAAGGAAACAGCTGTCGCGAGACGAGTGAATGTCCCTTTTTCAGCGATCTCCTTCGCCGCTTCGAGGAAACCGGTCCATGCAGCTCGCGCCAGGGCGCCGCCAACACTTATGCGTCTTACACCTGCATCGGCCAGCTCGGCAACAGTCGAAAAATCGCCGCCAACAAGAACGTTCACTGGTCTGGGAGCGACCGCGCTCACGACTACGGCAATGTCGGATTTCGTGCGTATGCCTGGTGCATAAAGACAATCGGCCCCGGCATGCGCAAATGCTTTGAGGAGGTCGCGGTGGCCGCCGCGACGTTTGCCATGACATCGTCCGGCCGCGTCGCGAAACCTCCCTCGAAATCTGCATTGACCGGAATTGAAACAGAGCCCGCAATGGCGCGAAGATGGGGAAGCGTCGCTTCGAGACCAACGTGATTATCGGGCTGTCCCATGGACCACGCAAAGCCGGAGCTTGTAGTTGCAAGAGCGCGGAACCCCATCGATTCGAGCAAGCGCGCGCTGCCACAGTCCCAGGGATTTGGAATGACGAAGCAGCCTGCGTCATGCATTTCCTGAAACACACGGCATTTCGCGGAGATGTCGGTCATCGTCAACGTTGGTCGTTCAATGCCTGACTGCCCAGACTGTTACCGTTTAATGGCGTGTACCTGCTCACCCGGTATGGACCCGCATCCCCGCCAACTTCCACTCGCCACTGCGTTCGCCCCCGGAAGTAATCGAGGAGAGGGCCGTTCGCGGCATCTCCCAGATCGTGCGCCCAGACGACGCGCGACGCGTCGATGTTCGACCCGTTGAAGACCCACTCGCTGTTGCGCGAGTGGCTGCCGTAATAGGTGACGACCACGAGATTTTGTCTTCCGACTCGTGCGAGCGTGTCGGCGATAAGCTGGCGCTGCGCAGCCCATCCGGCCTGCCTGTAAGTGGACCCGCGTCTCCGCGAGAGGAACGCCAGCGAAGTGCTGGTAAGCCCGGTGAAACACCATAGCGCAAGGACGCCGATTGCCAACGTGCGTCCAACCTTCCTCTCACCGATACTAAGCTTCGCGAGCCAGCGGAGACATCCACCATAAACGATCAGTACAGCCCCCACGATCGGCGCTGCGTAGTGCGGAAGAAAGAAAGTCGCGAACCCCATTCCGACAACGACCCATCCGATTGTGATCAGTGCGAATCGCGTTCTCCTGCTTCGCGCGGCAATCGGCAAAAGAAGAAGCGGAACGAACACGACTCCGGGGATGACCAGCCCGATGAAATCGCTCACCAGCATCCTCACGTAGTTCAACACTTCGAACGACGTCACTACGTACTCATGCAATCGAGGGTCGCTTCGATGCGTTGATTGCCACATGAAAAGCGGCAGGGTCTGATGCGTTTTGTCGTAGGCAACGTAGGGCATGACATGCCAGCTGCCGGTGACAGCATTGAAGTAGATACCCATGCACAGCGCACCCGCGACTGAAACGACAAGCAGGGGAAGCAACACCGCTTTAATCTTGCGAGGTCCTGTTCTGTGCCAATCACGCATCAACCACCGAAAAAACAGTATCGCTGCTGGTATTGAAATGAGAACACCTTCGTACGGTCTGCTGTTCGCGAGGGTTATAAGCGCAACTCCCAACAGTGCTGCGCTGCGCCAACCACCGTCCCGCTCGACGATGCGATACAGTGCACCGAGCAAAAGCGCTCCCGCTCCCGCTGCGACCGCACCTCCCCAGTAACTGTAACTCCAATAACTCGCGGAGCAGGTCGAGATGAAAGCAATCGAGAGAGCGAGCGACCACTTCTCGCCGACCCACGCGACGAGCATCCAGTACACCGCGACGCTCATGAAGGCAAAGGAGATCCACACGCCGGCGATTGGTTTTCCTGTCAAAGCCAGGCCGGCTGCAATGAACAGTGCGTTGGCGGGCGGGAACTTCGAGTTGTACGACGGCTGCTGAAGCACGTGGGGCGATTCGAAATAACGCCACATCGGATGCGTCGGATTCGTCAGCCGGCCGCTCGCAAACGTCTCTGCACCCAACAGATAACTGAACTCGTCATGAACGCTCGGCGGAGGAAATCCGCGCGCAGCGGTGGACGCCATCGCGAGGATGAGCGATATGACGCCGACCAAAACCGCAGCAGTCAGAGGCCGGCGCGCGAGCGCATGATAAAACCGTTCCAGCGCGGCGAGAGCGCGCAGGTGTGCTGCAGCGAAGATGGGAAGCGAGTGTTGCGGCATCACGAAATCAGGACGCCTCGAGACGCTCTTCTCGTTCTTCCGGGGTCTTAGCGTCTGACGACTGAGGCTGGTTCTCGTGGTCGTTGGAGCCGGCAAAATCAGCGTTGATCGCGTAGGTGGGACAGTGATGCACGAAGTCGCCGTCAGCGGGAGACCAGTCGACAATCGGCATTCTCGGTCGAGCTTTGTTGTTCTCGTCCATCTCCATGAGCTGCGGGGCAAGGGCTACACAGATTGTGCAGCCGATACACTTCTCGCGATCGACGGAGATACGCGTGGGATGCCGTGGAAAAATTCCCCCTTCCGCACTCAGGCACGCATCGAAGTCCGCGAGCGCCGCCATCGCGGCCCGATAGCCTGCATCGATCAGCTCTTCCGTATGCGAAAAACTGAACCACCCGATGTGCGACACGCGTGGACGAATCAGAATCATGGGTGGGCCAGCCCAATGATCGAGCGGAGACAACTGCAGCGCGTGCATCATCGTTGTAGCAGCGCGCATGTAGATCGCGGTGAAGCCCTGATGTGCGATCTCTCGCTCAGTGACGAGCGAGCTGCTTCCTGTATCAACTGCAATAACAGCGTCCATTCCCTGCGACGCGACGCTCGTCGGAAGGTTGTCGATTACTCCTCCATCGACACAGCTGCGACCAGCAACATCGCCGGGCGGAAAAAATCCAGGCAACGCACATGACGCGTACACTGCATCGAGCACACTCACATCTTTCAAACCTGGGAGCCCCCAGACAACGGGTGACCCGCGCTGCAAGTCGACGGTGTTTACGAGAAGAGTTGTATCGAGGTCACCGAACGTCGAGTTGCCGACGATCGATTCAAGCACGTTCCGGAGTGGCCCCGCCTGATAAATCGATGGCGCATGACTGCGCTCCAGCAGCATGCCAAGCCTGTTGATTCGGAACAGATCACGACGCCGCAATGACTTTGCGTGATCGATCATGTCTTCCATCGGCATCCCTGCCGCTGCCGCAGCGCAGATGAGCGAGCCGATGCTCGTCCCCGCGAAGACGGATGGCTTGATCCCCTTTTCGCGCAAAGCGGCGAGCACGCCGATGTGCGCAAATCCCTTCAGGCCACCACCGCCAAGGACGACGGCAATTTTGCGGTCGGTGCCCGATCTGGAATTAGTGCGAAAATCGAGCTGTTGTGGTGGCATCTAGTAAGAAGAAGTGTTTTGAGTCTGATATTGTACCTTTACCGATTCACTCCTGCTACGGAATAACTGATGTCGGATGCACTTCTCGACTACCGCAAAGAATTTCCCATTCTGGAGAAGACGACCTACCTCGTATCGAACTCGCTTGGTCCGATGCCACGAAGTGTCCCCGCGAAGCTGGCCGAATACGGAGCTGACTGGGGCGACCTTGGCGTGAAGGCGTGGTCGCGCGGCTGGTGGGAAAAGCCGATCGATGCTGGGAATGAAATAGCGCCGCTGATCAACGCCGGCGCGAGCGAAGTGGTGATGATGCCGAATGTGAGCATCGCCCAATCCGCCGTCGTGTCATCGATCGACTTCGCAGGGCCTCGCGATACAATAGTGATGACAGAGCTCGATTTTCCGTCTGTCATGTACGCTTACCAGCAACTGGCTGCCCGGTTTGGGGCGCGCATCGTGACCGTGCGCTCGGACGATGGAATGACCATTGACCGAGACCGTTTGCTCGAAGCCATCGACGAGCGCACGCGCCTCGTTGCCATTTCGCATGTCTTGTTCAAGTCGGCATTTATCAACGATGCGAACGCGGTATGCGAGAAGGCGCACAATGTCGGGGCATTGGTCTCACTCGATGCATTTCATTCCGTTGGCATTGTTCCCGTGGACGTGAAGCAAAGCGGAGTAGACTTTCTCACTGGCGGAGTACTGAAGTGGCTTTGCGGTGGCCCTGGCGGCTGCTTTCTATATGTAGCGCCCGGGATTCGCGACGCGCTCGCGCCGGCAATCACGGGCTGGCAGGCGCACGTGCGTCCATTCGCGTTTGAGGAGAGAATGGAATACGCGCCCGGCCCGTTTCGCTGGCTCAACGGCACGCCGGTAATTCCCGCGCTGTACGCCTGCGTCGAGGGTGTAAAGATCATTCGCGACGCGGGGGTCGAGGCGATTCGGGAGAAGAGCATTCGCCAGACCACGAAGCTGATCGAGCTCGCGGAATCCCGCGGGTACAAGGTGTTCGCGCCTCGCGATTCGAGTAGGCGCGGAGGCACGGTAGCGATCGACATGCCGAATGGATACGAGATTGCGCAGGTGCTTTTGTCGCGGGACATACTCGTTGACTATCGAGTTGGGGCAGGGATTAGAGTCGCGCCGTACTTCTTCAATCGGGATGATGAAGTCGAGACTGTCGTTGCGGCTATTGATGAGGCGATAGAAACTTCCTCTTGGAAGAAATACGCGGGGAAAGTTGCAATCGTTACCTAGGGGCTGAAAGGCAAAACCCCTCTGCTTCGCCGTTTCACTCGATTCGGACGCGCTTACTGCTGCCAGCTGAGC
>JANYKY010000272.1 GCA_025357975.1 Gemmatimonadaceae bacterium | reverse complement strand
TGGTCGCCCGACGGGAAACGACTGTACTTCCTCTCGAATCGTCAAGGCCCGCGCGACGTATACACGGTGAGAGTGTCAGGGTCGGGACGAGCAGAGGGCGAGCCGACTCGCCTGACGACCGGCTTGGGTGCGATTTCCATTTCCATGTCTCGTGATGGGCGACGACTTGTTTACGCAGCCTACTCTGCGCGCGCCAATCTGTGGGCGCTGCCGATCCCATCCGGTTCGCCGAGCAGTGCCGAGTCAGCCATTCCGATTACGACAGGGAGCCAGGTTGTCGAGAGCGTACACGTCTCTCATGATGAACGCTGGCTATTCTTCGATTCTAATGTAAATGGTAACGCGGACATTTTTCGAGTCTCCACTTCGGGTGGTCGGCCGGAACAACTCACCAGTGATCCCGCTGACGAGTTTGCGCCGGATTTATCACCTGATGGACGAGTCATTGTATATCACGCATGGCGTAACGGTGCACGCGCCATTGAACTCAAGTCGCTCGACGGAGTCCCCGTCGAACAGTTGTCCAAAACAATCCTTCCGGGCGTTTTGCCGACATGGTCACCGGATGGGAGCAAGATCGCCTTCACTCAGTTCCCGCCACCAGCGATCGCCATTGTGCGCCGTGAAGCGAGCGGGCGTTGGTCTTCGCCTGTCACGATCGCTCGTGGCGGGGGACACCCCATATGGTCGCCCGACGGGTTACGTATCGTCTACGCTGCGACGATCGACGCCACCCGAGTCGACTCAACCATGGTTGTGAATGTGTCGGGAGGCACTCCGCACCGACTTTTTCAGCCTGGCCCGTTGGCACCCCCTTCGAATAGTGCCGCTCTGTGGAGTGTTGATGGCACGCGAATTTATCTCAAGGCACACGACGACGATGGCCGCACATCACTTTGGAGCCTGAATTCGGATGGCGGTAGTCCGCGTCTACTCGTTCGCTTCCCGAATCCTGATCGCCAGTCGAGCCGAGCCGATTTTGCCGTAGATGGAAAGCGGTTCTACTTCACGATTGAAGACCGGCAAAGCGACATTTTCTTGGCGGAGATGATCGACAAGTGAAGATCTCAGTGCCTTGTCGGTCTGCAAACCAGCGGATATGTTGGGGCCGTCGAATGCAGCCTTGGACAATTTCCTACGGAGACCCGCAATGAAGTACCAGAGCCATCTCCAGTTTGCTGCACTTTCCTCTGTTCTGGTCGCAGCCGCGTGCGCAACTCAGGTTACGCCGGTGAGCACGCCTACTCGCCAGGTGCAGGGAAGCTGCCAGCCCGCCTTTGGCGCTCAGATATGCAGCTATGCGGAAATGTCCGGTACAAGAGTTGTTGCGCTGGGCGCGACTGTTCCCATGGCAGCCATCGACAACTCGCCGGTGGACGGGCCGATGGTCTGGCCACCGGTGGTTGAGGCTGTCGTTCCAATGCCCGCCGAAGCTCGCGCTGCGACGGGAGTCGATCACCTTACAGTCTACTGGGAGCATCATGGACATCCGCCGACTCCATTCCTGACGCCGCACTTCGATTTCCATTTTTACACGATCAGCAACGCGGAACGGCAGACAATCGATTGCGCCAGCAAAACGAAACCTGCGATTCTCCCAACCGGCTACAGCCTGCTTGATGTAGAAATTCCCGGCTTAGGAATGTTGACGGGACTCTGCGTCCCTGGAATGGGAATGCACTCTCTCGTCACCAGCGAGCTCGCGGCGACGACGCCATTCTCCGGCACTCTGGTCCTTGGATTCTACAACGGTCGCCCGATTTTCTTCGAGCCGATGCTCTCGAAGGTGAAGCTCGAGCAGAAGAAATCGTTCACTCTGCCGCTTGTTACACCCCCGGGATTGGCGGTTGGAGTTCACTACCCAGCGAGGTTCGAAGCCGTCTATGACGCGTCGATCCCGGGATACCGCTTCGTGTTTTCGGGATTCGGAAGCTGAGTCAGGGCGCGCTGGTGCTTGAAGGCGTGGATATGGGGTTTTGGCTTACCAGCTGCTGCGCGGAGCACCGTGAACGCCGTCTGCAGGGCTGATGCTGCGATATGGCCTCACTCCCGTCGACGCGCCGCCGGAACTGGCGCAGTCGACCATTGTACCGATGCGCGTCCGGTAACATGATCTGACGGCGGCCGCGATGAGCGCCGCGTCCGGGAGCGCGATCTTGCGCAGCTTCAAATGTAATTCCGTTCCTCAAAAAAATGCGAAAGGCGAGACTCGAACTCGCTCCCCCGAAGGGACTGGATCCTAAGGCGTGCGAGTGAACCGCGAAAGAATCGGCGCTCCCGTATGCAGCCGCAAGGAGGCGCTTGGAAATGCAGTGGTTGGGATTTGGATGACTACGGAAGTGACTACGCTCCAATATCCTCAACCTTGTCATTTGCCCAACAAACTCATCAACACGCTGAAGAATTAGACAATGGTGATAAGTACCAATGACTTAACTCTGCATAGACCACTATCTAATCACCGCAAAGCGCATTAGACGTTCGCCACTTTTGCTCAACTGTCCGCTAACGGCCTGCCAGTTCCCTAACGCGGGACACCTACCCGGTAACTCCGGCCTCTTGAAGTTTTGTCGCTCCGCTCATTGCTATTGCGAGCTCAGATGCGAGGGGGTCAATCCAACTTATGCCGCCGACGCTTACCTGCGGAGCAGTTGAAAATGCTGACGGCGTTTTAACGTCAGGACTGGTGCTGTTGCTGAAACCAGCTGGGAAATCAGTGAGACGACGAAGGCGATTCCTTTAGAGTGTTCGTTTCTCGAGTTGTACGGTTCATGTTCTTCTCGCGGTATGGAAGAGCGGATTCTCGCTATGCCCGTATGGCGGTGGTACACGTCGTCTGACGTATCATCCTGCTTGAGACCATCGCGAGGAGAGGACGGGTCAGCCTTTCGGCGTCGTCGATAGTCCCTTGACCTTTACCGATTCCACCTTGCCGGGATGTTTCTTCGCGCAACCCTCAGTGGTAATCTTCCCGGTCGAAACGTGGTGGGGTTCCTGCTTGTTCCAAATACAGGAACGGAATGCTGCCAGCCGCCAGGTTCAGTTACTGCTCGCATGCGGCCGCAGGATTGACGGCAGTTCCGTCGGTTCTTGGCCGGTGATCGACATTCGCGAGCTGAAGCGCAACATCGGCAATCAACCGCGTTGCCCGCGCCATGTGGTGATAGTCGATGTACTTGGCCTCGTCGGTTACCTGATGGTAATCGATGTGATGCCCGGTGGTGAAAAACGCTACAGGAATTCCATAGCGGGCGTATTCGAGGTGGTCGCTTCTGCAGTAGTCGTGTGACGGGTGGCCCGGAGCGTCTGCCGTATAGTCGATCTTTAGCGCGTGTCCTCCGGTCGTGTTGACGTGTTCAATCAGGTCGCCAAGCTCGCGAGACCGACGCCGCGAGCCGACGAGCTCGATAAAGTCCGGCCCGCCGTGAATTGACTCGCCCGCCGCCGTGACAGTCGGAACGTCATCGGCATCTCCGCGTCCAATCATGTCGATGTTGAGCTGAGCGATAATTGAATCGATCGGCACCGTCGGATGGTCGACGAACCAGTGTGAGCCGAGATGACCTTTCTCTTCCGCCGTGTGCCAGACAAAGAGAATCGACCGGCGTGGTTTGACCGGCAGGGACGCTAAGTATCGAGCAATTTCCAACATCGCCACTGCACCAGAGCCGTCATCATCGGCCCCGTTAAAAATGGAATCCAGCCGGGATGTCCCGAGGTGGGCGCGTCTCCAACTGGCCAAGTGCCCGTTGACATCGGCCCGCTCGGCCGGCGTAGCGTCCTTTCCGGCCTGCTCGGCTCCGCCGGGACGCACAATTCGGTTGAAAATTCTCAGCGAATCGTGATCAACGGCCCTTTCAGCGATGCCTAGATGATCGGTATGCGCGCCGATTGCTACGTATTCGTGAGCGAGGGCTGGATCGCTACCCGGTAGAATTGCGATAACGTTTCTTGCGGCAAAAGCGGTAGGAACGTCCGTGTACGCGATGTGCGCAGTAAGCGTGCGTCCATTTACAGCGCCATCACCGGCTTTGAGATTTGCGAGTGGACCCCCGAGCAGCATCTCAGCTCCGGCAGGAGTCACCATCATTGTTGTCGCTAAGGGTGGCCCTGCCGCCTGCGGCC